>JBBIRN010000044.1:0-12146 GCA_037441785.1 Candidatus Aminicenantota bacterium
GGCGGCCACAAACCATTTTTTCCACCCGGTTATTTTTTCTACCTGTTTAATTTCTGCCATCTCTTCATCCTATGCGTTTGTAATGCCGAACAATCAGATTAAATTGTTCTAAGCTTTTTTAGCTATTTTAACTGTTCCATTAAAAATATTTTATTCTTTTATTTAAAAATTTGCTTTTTTTAATTATTTACTTTTCGCCCATCTCCGTTGGTTTTTTCCAGCTCCACTACTTCAAAGTCTTTCTTTCCCTACCTCCATCAATCATGGTTATTTTCTACGCTTGTTAGATTTTAACAAAAATCCATTTCCCGAAAAATTTTAAATCCCATACTGGAAAAATTATGTGCCCGCAACCAGATTTCTACACTCTGAAAGTTTTTCCAAAAACTAAGCGCCAAAAAAGGCCCGTTTTTCCAGATTGTTCTCAGACCAAAACATTTTTAGCCAGGCCTCAGATAGAGGCTTCCAGGATAAGTCCATCAAATCCATTCCGCTTTCGCTATTCCATTCTTCTTAGCTTTATTTCCTTTGGCTTTCCATTTTCTCCAGCCGTCTTTAACTCAGAACCCGTTCCCCTCATACTCCCACCCCGCAGCCATTTATCCCCCCGCGGCACCATTTTTATCTCCATCCTTTTCATTTCAGTTGAGCGAGAGACCCGATTCTAATAAAATCAAGAAAGAGACTTTACCTGAGGAGAAGAAAATGAAGATAACCCGCCAGCAATTCCTTAAATACTTTGGCCTGGGAATTCTGTCCTCCACCCTGGTTGAGAAGCTCTCGGCTGCTTCACCCCGCTTTGCTTCCTCCCGCGAAGAAGTGAAAAAGATGAAGATTAAAAAAATTGAGATATACACCTTTGATGTGCCGCTCATCGAGCCCTTCCGCATTGCCATCGGCACTATGTACGCGGCTAACGATGTGCTGGTTAAAATTATCACCGACAGCGGACTTTACGGCCTGGGCGAGGCCTGTCCATTCCCGCCGATAACCGGTGAAACGCAGGAAAGCAACCTGGCGGCCGCTAAAGCCATAAGGGAAATTCTTCTGGACAGGGACCCCCTGACCATTGAAGCTCTGATTGATAGTCTGGGAAACATTGTTCACTCCAACCCCAGTGCCGTGGCTGCTTACGACATGGCTCTTTTTGACCTGCTGGGCAAAGCCGCTAACCTGCCGCTTTACAAATTACTCGGCGGTTACCGCTCCAGCTTTGAAACCGACATGACCACCGGCCTTAACACGCCGGAAAAAATGGTGGCCAGCGTTAAAGAAAGCCTGGCTCAGGGCTACCGCCAGATTAAAATTAAGGTGGGCGAAGACCCGGACCAGGATGTTAAGAGAGTGGCCGCCGTGCGCGAGGCCATCGGGCCTGAGGTCAAGCTCCGCCTGGACGCCAACCAGGGCTGGAGCGTACCGGCCGCCATCTCTGCTCTCAAAAGGATGGAACCTTTCCAGGTTGAGTTCTGCGAACAACCGGTTAAGGACTCTGACCTCTACGGTATGAAACAGGTCCGGGCTCAATCACCGGTGCCCATCATGGCCGATGAATCCCTTTTAAGCCCGGCTGATGCAGTAAAATTAATTAAAGAAGAAGCCTGCGATTATTTTAACATCAAGCTGATGAAAGCCGGTGGTATTCTCAACTCTCTCAAGATTGCTCACGTGGCTGCGGCGGCCAACATCAAATGCATGGTCGGCTGCATGCTGGAAACCAGGCTTGGCCTGACGGCCGCTGCCCACCTGGTGGCCAGTCAGAAAAACATCGTCTTTGCTGACCTGGACGGAAATTCCGAACACAAAGTTGACCCGGTGGTAGGCGGCATTAAAATAGAGAAAGGCACGATCTACTTGCCAGAAGAGCCAGGCCTGGGCTGTGAGGTAGACAGCAGCTTCCTTAAAAAAATGAAGCAATTTTAAACGGGGGACGCTATACGCATTCCCCAATTTTTTCTCTCAGCAGTGAGGTGTTAAAGGCGGGACATTAAAATGCAGGACACAATACCCGTTCCCCGATTTTTTGAGAACTACAGGCAGGCCTCAATCTCTAAGCAGCGGCGTGAAATTCAGACCCCTGCTTTTAACTCGCTATCTATGAGGAAAGGAAAATGAAAGCCAGAGAGAAGGTTAAATGGGGCATTCTCGGTTGTGCCGGCATCGCTGAACGAGCTTTTCTCCCGGCCATTAAAAAAGCCCGCCAGGCCGAAATCATGGCCATCGCTTCCAGGGACCTGGAAAAAGCCCGAAGCTGGGCAGAAAAATTCCAGCTAAAAAAAGCCTACGGCTCCTATGAAGAACTCCTGGCTGACCCGGAAATTGAAGCCGTTTACAACGCCCTACCCAACCACCTACATCACCCGCTGACCATCCAGGCGCTGAGAGCCGGAAAGCACGTTCTCTGCGAAAAACCGCTGGCTCTAACAGCGGCGCAGGCCCGGGAGATGTTCTCAGAAGCTGAAAAAAATCAGCGGGTCTTAATGGAAGGTTTTATGTACCGGTTTCATCCCCGCCTGCGAAAAGCTCAAGAGCTTCTGGAGGCCGGACTCATCGGCCCACCTCGTTTTCTTCGGGCCACTTTTCATTTCTTCTTTGACCGCGGGCCAGAAAATTACCGCTGGTATCCACACTACGGCGGCGGGGCGCTTTACGATGTCGGCTGCTACACCATCAACGCTGCCCGGCTGTTCTTTAAAGCCGAACCAGAAGAGGTCGTGGCCAGAGCTCATCTGGATGAAAAAACCGGGGTGGACCTGACCACTTCTTTGCTCTGCACTTTCCCTGGTTCGCGCCTGGCTCTTCTCTCTTCCAGTTTTGAGCTTGAATTTGAAAGCTCGCTGGAGGTCTCGGGCCCAGGCGGAAAAATCATCCTCAACCGCGTTTTTTCGGCCAAAGATCTGGAAACGGAAATTCAGATTCACCGCCAGCATAAGACCGAAACCATTAAATTCCCGCCGGCCGACCAATTTCTGCTGATGATTGAACACTTCAGCAGCTGCCTTCTGAGCGGAGAAAAGCCCTGGATTGATTCCCGTGATTCAATCGGCAACCTGATGGTCATAGAATTGGCCCTCCAGCAACTCAAGCAATTTCAAGCTGGGAAAAAATAACTCGGCGAACCCAAATTCACTTTAAGCGGCCAAAGAAATAGTGGCTGTGGCAAAATGATTGCTTTTTACTTTTTGCTTTTTTGCTTTATGTTCGCTTGATAAATTACTACCGGTAACCTTGCCTTGCCCGACATCCCCGCCCGCTTCCCGCTTCTCAAAAGCTAATCCTCAGGCCTTTTTGATGTTATAAGCAGATAGCTTAAAAAGGAAATTAAATATCTTGTGATTTCAAAAAATTACCCTTGGGTACAACTGGTTTAGCCGCAGGTTTCTTCCAGCCTGTTTGCCGAGCATACCGGCCCACCGCATAAACCCGACCAGGGGCAAGTCCGATTCTCTGCCACCTCAGGCAAAAAATTCAGCGGGCACTGCTTTAAGCCGGTTGATATCCAGCAAGCGGTCGCGGACGTCAAACTTAAAAGCGCAGCTTACCGAACACTGCTCACAGCCAGCGCAGGGGTTGTCAGGTAAGTTAAGAGAGCTGACCAATTCATGGGCAGCAGCCAGGTTTTTATAGCCATAAGCATACATATAAGCCCGCATCAGCTCAGGAATTGGCAGAGCTTTAGGACACTGCGGCACGCAGCGCTCACAGCCCTGACAGTAAAGTCCGGCCAGGTTTTTGGCTTCGCCAAGTTTCAGGTCAACCAGTTCTTCTGGAGTGAGCTTCAGGTCCTTGACCACTTCCAGATTACTCTTCAACTGGTCAAAGGTGGTCATGCCTGGTATGGCCGTGGTGATGTTAGGATTGTTGAGGGCCCATTTTAACGCCGCTTTGGTGTTGATCGGTTGGGTTCTCTGCTTATCCCAGAAGGCACCAGCCATGGTTTTCATGGCTATGATACCCACACCTGCCTTCACCGCTTCCGCTATGGCTGCATCCAGGTCCTGGAGGTAGTCTTTTCGGAAATTGTAGCCGCTTAAAACCACGTCATAAATCTTAGCTTCTACCGCCGCTCTGATCACTTCAGGCTCGTTGGAATGAGTAGAAACACCGATGAAGCGGGCTTTGCCGGATTTTTTAGCTTTTTCCATAACTTCCAGGTTTTCCGGTTTGAGGACGTTGTCTCTTTTGCTCAGGTTGTGAAGGTATAAAATGTCCACATAGTCCAGCCCCAGGCGTTTGAGGCTGAGGTCAAGCAACTCCATGAACTTTTCGTCTTCTTTAACCTTAGTGGCGATGAAAAAGCTGTCGCGGGGACGACCTTTTAAAACCTGTCCGATCATCTCTTCATTCCGGCCGCGCTGGTAAACATTAGCCGTGTCCAGATGGACGAGGCCAGAATCAAGGGCTGCTCGCACGAGCTCGGGGTTATCCGCGTTCATCACCCCCATGGAGACCACGGGCAAAACCACACCGGTGCGCCCCAGAGTTCGGTAGATAAACCCTTCACGACGACCGCCAGGTGGTTGAGGTTCGCTGGAGGTTTGAGGCTTTTTCTGCGCTTCCTTACCCTTTTTCTGGCCATCAGCCAGAAGCAAGGAAGTGGCACCAGTGGCCACCAATCCCGTCAGTCCAACTTTTAAAAAATCGCGCCGGTTCAGGCCAGATTTCTTCATCTCTATCCTCCTTTGGCTTCCAGATTACGCGAAAAACCGCTGTCGGTCAATACCTCTAGGGAACCAGGCCGACGCCAAACTTCCCCAAATATTTTTTCTTACCGCCAGGAAAAATTTGTGATACGATGGTTAAAATTAAGGAAAACAAGCTTTTTTATTTTTTGATTAAAAATGATGCTTCACGGAGGGACGATGCCAACCAGAAATCAAAAATCAACCTTAAAGTTTTGCTCTTCGGTTTTCTGCCTTTTATTAATCGTAGCTGCTGTCATTCTTGCCGGCTCCTGTTCTAAGAAGCCGGAGCCTGCAGACCTGGTCATCCTCAACGCCAGGGTCTACACGGTTAATCTGGCCCAACCCTGGGCCGAAGCCGTGGCCATAAAAGGCGAAAAAATAATCTTTGTCGGCTACAGCCAGAAAGCCCGAGGCTACGTCGGTCGGGAAACCAGGGTCGTGGAAGCCGGTGGTCATCTTTTGCTTCCCGGTTTTCAAGACAGCCATGTTCATTTCGTCAGCGGTTCGCTCAACCTCAACCGCGTGGACCTGGCTGGTACCCGAACAGTAGCAGAAATCCAGGAACGCATAAGAAAATTCGTCAGCGAACATCCGGATGTCTCCTGGGTCCAGGGACGGGGCTGGATGTACTCTGCTTTTCCAGGCCACATGCCGCACAAAAAATACCTTGATGAAGTGGTGCCTGACCGACCGGCCATCATGCGCTGTGCGGATGGACATACTAGCTGGGTTAACAGTAAGGCGCTGCAGCTGGCCGGCGTGACCCACAAAACTCCAGACCCGCCTGATGGAAAAATCGTGCGTGACGAAAAAGGAGAGCCGACCGGGGCACTGCTGGAAGGAGCCAGCGGCCTGGTCAGCCGCCTGGTTCCCGAACCCACCGCCGAAGAAAAATACCAGGCCCTCAAGCTCGGCATGCAGGAAGCAGCCAAATGGGGCGTAACCGCGGCCCATGGCCTCGGCGGTGAGTTTGAAGAGCTGGCACTTTTTGACCGGCTGAAGAAAGAAGGGCAGCTTTTGCTCCGTTTAATCATAGCCATGTGGGTGGAAGAGCCAGGACCGACGGAAAAAGATTTCCAGGCTTATGAAGAAGCCCGGGCTAGGTACAATGATAACTGGCTGGAAGTGCGCGGGGTAAAATTGATGCTGGATGGGGTCATTGATTCTGGTACAGCGGCCATGTTAGCACCCTACGAGGGGCAACCAGAAAACAGCGGAAAGCTTTTCTGGAAGCCCGAGGATTACCTCAAAGCGGTGCTGGAATTGAGCCGACGGGGCATTCCGGTCTCCACTCACTCCATCGGCGACCGGGCCATAAGACTCTCGCTGGAAGCTTACGAAAAAGCTCTCAAGGAAAGCGGCCATCCAGAACTCCGGCACAAGATTGAACACGTGGAGTGCGTGGCCGCAGAAGATTTCCCGCGCTTCGCTAATCCTGGGATAATCGCCAGCTTCCAGCCGCTCCATGCGGACCCGGACCCGGTCTGGATGTCGGCCTGGATAAAGAATGCTGGTCCCGAACGCGAGCAGAGAGCCTTTGCCTGGAAATCAGTTTTAAAAAATGGCGGTCAGCTGGCCTTCGGCAGCGACTGGCCGGTAGTAACCATCAACCCCTGGCCAGGCGTGCAGGTGGCAGTAACCAGACAGAGTTTACAGGGCTACCCAGAAGGGGGCTGGATTCCAGGCGAAAAGCTGACGCTGGAAGAAGTAATCCGTGCTTACACCATTGGCGGGGCTTATGCGGTGGACGAAGAAGAGATTCGTGGCTCCATAGAGCCGGGCAAACTGGCGGACCTGATTCTGGTTTCTCAGAATATTTTTGAAATCCCAGCCAACAAGATTTCAGAGACCAGGTCGCTGCTGACCGTGGTTGGAGGAAGGATAGTGCACCAGGAGCTGGAAAATTAGGAAACGGGTATAGTGTTCCCTGTTTTCCCGCGGGCTAAAGAAGCAAAGATGCCTAGAAAATTAAGCACGGCAAAGAGGCCGAAAGTCAGCCGCAAACTTTTCATGAACAGGGGAAAATTCTCCGGCGTTATCCTCACGTTGCCCATGACCACGGACATAATCATCATGGTCAGCCCGAGGCTGAACATCTGACCAACCATCCGCATGGTGGCCAGCGTGGCTGAGGCCACACCATAATACCTGGGTCCGACCGAACCCATCACTGAGTTAGTGTTGGGGGAAGAGAAAAGGCCAAAGCCAACACCAAGGAAAATCAGGGCCAGAATAATCCAGGTCAGGCTGGTCTCCGGCTGGATAAAAACCAGGGCCAGTAACCCCACCACCGTCAACTCCATCCCGCCAGAAGCCAGTAGCCGGGGGTCAATTCGGTCTGAAGCCTTGCCAGAAACTGGAGATACTATCGCCTGGAATACCGGCTGGGCAATCAACACCAGACCGGCGGTTCTCGGCGGAAGACCGTGAAGGTACTGAAGATAAAGACTCAGAAGGTAGGCTACCGCCGAAGTAGAGCTGTAATTTATGAGCGCCGCCAGGTTAGAAAAAGCAAACGCCCGGTTTTTCTGAAAAAGTGAGGTATCAAACACCGGGTTTGGACGCTGGCTTTCAAAAAAGAAGAAAAAGACCAGCAAAACTACACCAGCCGCAGCCAGCACTACGGCATAAGTTGCAGGCAGACGGGAAAAGCCCAACATGAAACTAACCAGGCCGCTGGCGTAAAGAGCTGTTCCTAGCCAGTCAAAGTCCCGCTTTTCTTCAGCCTGGCACTGTCCGTCTTCTTCAAAGGCCCGGCTGACCAGCACCAGAGCAGCCAAACCGACCGCCAGGGTGACAAAGAATACACTCCTCCAGCCAAACTGCTGCACCAGAAAGCCCCCGGCCACCGGCCCAAGAGAAAGCCCGGTATAAACGGCTGCCGTGTTGAGGCCCAGCACCTGGCCTCTTTTTTCGGGCGGAAAGGCCGCGGTCAGGAGTGCCACGCTGGTAGCAAAAATCATGGCTCCGCCAAGCCCTTGCATAAGGCGGAAGACAATGAGCGAAGCACCGGAAAACGAAAGCCCGCTGAGCAGGCTGCCAAGCATAAACGTTATCAGCCCCAGGATAAAAATACGTTTTCGACCGAGCTGGTCCGAGAGCTTGCCCATAGGCAGCAGAAACACGGCCGTGGTCAGTAGATAAGCCGAAACAGTCCAGCCCAGAGTGAGGGAACTGAGGTTTAAAGTCCTGGCTATGTCTGGCAGAGCCAGGTTCAGAGCAGCTCCAGTAAACGGCGTCAAAAAAGAAGCCAATGTAGAGGCAACCAGGATGAATTTTCTCGTTTTATCCAGCTCCATGTCCTTCCCTCAGACGTCGCCCTGGTTTTAAACCATATTCTTTTACAAAATCAGTCTTCCTGCAAGAGCAGAATTAGAATTTTTCGCCTGGTTGATTCTTGCCCTCTTTTTGCCCTCGGCCATAAATATGGTATCTGGCTGATAAACAATAAATTAAAATTTTTCAGCCCTTATTCTCTTTTTTCTAACTTTGAGCTATAATTAAACCAATAAATCTTACTAAAATAGTAGGAGATAACCCATGGTCATCGCTGAGCTAGCTATTTTCCCCACCTCTGAAGGTTCATCGGTCAGTCATTATGTCAGGGAAGTAATAAAAGTCATTGAAAATTCCGGGCTAAAGTCAGTCACCGGGGCCATGGCTACCACCATAGAAGCGCCTGACCTGGAGAGCATTTTGCAAGTAGTGGCTGAATGTGACAAAAAGCTGGTAGAACTCGGAGTAAAAAGAATCCACCTGGATTTACGCGTTGACCACCGGCTGGATAAACCGGCTACCATAGAGAGTAAACTTAAAGCGGTGGGCAAAAAATAACAATAGAAAATCAAAAATAAGATTAGAAAATAATCGTCCGAAAGGACAGATAAAAAGTTAATCAGGGAGGTTCCCATGGTCTCCGTTAAGGATGAAGGTTTTTCGCCCAACGCCTTAAAAATTTTAAAGACCCGTTACTTCATGAAAAACGAAAAAGGAGAGCTGGTAGATAAAAAGCCCTCCGACCTTTTTCGTCGGGTGGCTGATTACATAGCCTCAGCGGAAAAATCCCCAGCCGAGCGTAAAAAATGGGCAGATAAATTTTTTGAATTGATGATGCGCCGGGATTTTCTACCCAACAGCCCTACTCTGACTGGCGCTGGCCGCGACATGTGCCTGAGTGCCTGCTTTGTTCTGCCGATTGAAGACTCCATGGAATCAATCTTTGAAACAGTCAAGAATGCGGCCCTGGTGCATAAGGAAGGCGGTGGCACTGGCTTTGACTTCAGCCAGCTCCGGCCCAAGGGCAGCTTCGTTCACAAAACCCAGGGAGTGGCTTCTGGACCGGTGTCTTTTCTCAAGGTAATTGATGCCGCCACCGAAGCGGTAAAACAGGGAGGAACGCGACGGGGGGCGAACATCGGCATCCTGCGCGTGGACCATCCGGACATTGAAGAATTCATCACCATGAAGCGCGACGGAAAAACACTTAACAATTTCAACATCTCCGTGGCCATCACTGATGAATTCATGCAGGCTTTGAAGCACGACGGTTATTACTGGCTTTATAACCCCTACCTCAAGAAAAAGACGGCCAAAAAGAAAGCCCGCGATATCTTTAAGCTGATCGTGGAATCAGCTTGGGCTTCAGGTGACCCGGGCTTAATTTTCATAGACCGCATCAACCAGCTCAACCCGACGCGCGAACTCGGGCCCATCACGGCCACTAACCCCTGCGGCGAACAACCGCTTCACCCTTATGAATCCTGTAACCTGGGCTCCATTAACGTTTCTAATTTTTATAACCCGGAAAAACCCGATGAGTTTGACTGGGACAGGCTGGCCGAAACTATTGAGATAGCTGTACGCTTCCTGGATAACGTGATTGATGTCAATAAATATCCCCTGCCTCAGATTGCTGAAATGACCAGAGCCAACCGCCGCATCGGTCTGGGAGTTATGGGTTGGGCCGACCTGCTGATTAAGAAAAAATTACGCTATGACTCGCCAGAAGCTCTGGCTTTTGCCGAAAAGTTAGCTTCCTTCATGCGGCAAAAAGCAGAGGCTGAGAGCGAAAAACTGGGTGAACTTAAAGGTAGCTTCCCCAACATAGAGAAATCCATCTTTAAAGGCAAAAAACGCCGTAATGCCACTGTCTTAACCATTGCTCCGACGGGCACCATTTCGCGGATTGCTGGTTGTTCAAGCTCAATTGAACCAATTTTTGCCTTTGAATTCGTCAGCAAAATTCTGGACGGTGAACTGCGTGATGTTCACCCCCTCTACGAGGCCTGGAAAAAAGAACACCCTGACGAACCACTGCCAGATTACTTTGTCACGGCTCATGAAATTTCCTACGAAGGACACATCCGCATGCAGGCCGCTTTTCAGAAATACGTGGATAACTCGGTGTCCAAGACCATCAACCTGCCCAACAAAGCTTCTCTTGAAGACGTGGAGAAAGCTTTCCTGTTGGCCTATGAAATGGGTACCAAAGGCATAACCATCTATCGCGATGGTTCCAAAGCGGAACAGGTGCTTTATGCGGCGGCCAAGGACAAGCCGAAACTCATCCCCAGAGAACGTCCGCTTACTCTACCTTCCATCACCGATAAGATCAAAACCGGCCTGGGTAACCTCTACGTAACCATAACCTTTCTGGACGGAAAGCCTTTTGAAGTTTTCGCCTCCATCGGCAAGAGTGGATACTCCACTATGGCTGACGCTGAGGCTATCGGCCGGTTGATCTCTCTGGCGTTGAGAAGCGGGGTGGACCCCAAAGAAGTTATCCTGCAACTCAAGGGTATCGGCGGAAGCGAGCCGGTCTTTACTGAAGGCGGGCTGGTACAGTCCATTCCTGATGCCATAGCCAAAGTCCTTGAACGCCACCTGGGCGAAGTAAAAGAAAACGGACGCGACTTTCAGCGCGATATCTGCCCGGTCTGTGGCGCCACTCTACCTGATGAGAAATGTCCGGTTTGCCCCAACTGTGGCTGGACCAGATGTTCATGAGCTATTGATGAAAAGTTAAAAAAATAAAGAGTTCTGGGCCTAGTGCAAAAAATGTGTTCTTGCTTCTAACTTCTGGCTTACTTCATCTTTTATGATTTACTGACTTTATCTGGCCAGGCTTTTATGGTCCGGGATTCTAAAAAAATCATGAGCGATAAGTCCGGAATTGAGCTTTAAAGCGGGTTAGCCTCTATCGCCAAATTTAATAAATAAACAATAAATAAAAATGGTCAGCAACTTTCAATAGCTGTATTTTCTTACTACCACTTCTTTTTCTTCTATGGCTAACTGGAATATCTCGCCGCCGGCCGTCACTCTGACGGGATAAAAGACCTCATTGGGTACTTTAGAGACGTATAAGTCTACCCGGCCCATTTCCTTTCCCTCAGCGTTTAGAACCACCACCTGATTCCTTTCCTGGCGGAAATTGTAAACGTTGGCCGCCAGGTAAATATTATTTCTGTCATCCTGCCAGACCCCATAAATCACCCCCAGAGGCAGGGGAAAGGTAACGCTGAAATTCTTCCACTTGCTGAAAACTTCATCTGAAAGCGAAATCATAACTTCCTTTTCCTCCACGATTTCCACCTTGAGCAGACGGCGACCATCCGGGGTCAGCAGGCCAGGAATTTTGATGGCATTGGGCACTGGCCGCAAATCTTTTTCCGCCAGCAAAAACGATAGATTATCTGCCCTGGCCCAGAGCCCGGGCCAGTTCCCGGCAGCAATGTAATAAACACCTATAATTTCTTCAGGTTGGGGGATTTCTGGTTTAACAAGGGTGAAAGAAGCCAGCACCTTGCCAGACAGGTCAATCACAGTTACTTCCTTCTTAACTAAACTGTCCAGCAGGGCAATTTTATCACCGGGGAGAATTTCCAGGTCAGAGTAAGTGCGGGCCGGAATGGGTATTGTTTTTTTCCACTGGCCGTTTTCATAAACTTGAATTCGGCTGTTGGTCTGGTCCAGGACATAAAGCGCACCAGCCGGACTGACCGCAAAACTCATCGGCCCTTCCGGGTTAGCTTCTTCAGGGGTAACCACACCCAGTTCGGTTTCACCGGAGCCAACGGGCACTCTTAATATTTCCTGGACTTGCACTTTTGCCTGAGCCTTCTTAACTTCCTGCCCGGCATAGTCGCTCAATCTGGCACCATAAATTCCAGTCAGGCCTAAGACGGCCAGACCCACCGCCATAAACAGGCCCAGCCAGAAAAGATGACGATTGTTTTTTTTAAAAGCACTAAACTGCATTTTCCCTTCCCTTAAAAAAGATTTCTTTTTTTGATTATAAACTTTATCAGCCTGAAAAAAAAGTTTGACAGGAGGACATAGGTTGAGATTAAATGGACTTACCGAACGCTTCTCGAGGAAGGAGAGAATGTAGACCCATTTACCGAGCCAGTTTTTCTGTCTTCAGGCTCCTGGGTTTTCTACAGATTTCTTAAAAACCTCGGG
>JBBIRN010000045.1:0-12039 GCA_037441785.1 Candidatus Aminicenantota bacterium
GGTTTTTGGGGGAGGTGCTGATTCTTAAAAGATACTCTTCGTTTCCTTTTAAGATTCGGGCTGAAGGAAAGGTGGCCAGGTACTGGTTCAGAGCATAGGCTACCAGGTAAGGGTGAAGGCCCAGGTCTTTTAATTTTTTCTGGTCCAGGGTCAGGCGGATATTTTGCTCCGAGCCGCCGCTGACCTCAACTTTGGATACGCCGAGGACTGCGCCCAGGCTGTTTTCCAGCTTGTCCTTGACCATTTCTCTGAGTGTTTGCAGCGGATAATTGCCCGAGATGGTATAGGTCAAAAAAGGTCGGACGCGAAAATCTTCTGGCACGTAAGGTTCAACCACTGGCTTTACGCCGTAGGGAAGCTGCGGTTGCACCCGGCCAAGGGCTTCTCTTAAAGCCAGGTTGGCAAACTCCAGGTTTATCCTGGGGTCAAACTCCAGAGTGATTCGCGAAACGCCTATGTCAGAAGTGGAGGTTATTTTGCGCACGCCGTTGACCGATAAAGCCGTTTCTTCCAGCAGGGCAGTAACCTGGGTCTGCATGATTTCCGGGGAAGCTCCAGGCCAGGAAGCGGTGATGTCCACCTGAGGATAATCTTCCTGAGGAGCTAGTTCTATGGGAAGGTGAAAAAGCGAGTAAATACCCAGGGAAAGAAGAGTCAGGTAAACCATCAGGGTGGCTACTGGACGGTCAATGAAAATTTTCATGGGTTAAACTTCAAAAGACAAGTTCATTTTTTTTCTTTAGCTTCCGGGCTTCCACGTATTCATAAAGGTCAGGGATAAGAATCAGGGTCAGGAAAAGGGAAGAAAGCAAGCCGCCGAGCACAGCCAGAGCCAGAGGACGGAGCAACTCGGCTCCTCGGCCGAGCCCCAGGGCCATTGGTATCAGGCCGGCTACTGTGCTAAGGGTGGACATCATGATAGGTCTCAGACGAACCTGGCTTCCCTGGAGGACTGCTTGCCGGAGGTTCTGGCCTTCCCGGCGCAGCTGGTTTATGTAGTCTATCTCCACGATGGCATTGTCCACGACCACGCCGATGAGCACGATGGAGCCGATGATGGAAATGGCGTTTATGCTCTGGCCCGTAAGAAAGAGAATCAGAATCGTGCCTACCAGCCCCATCGGCACTGTAAACATGATAAGGAAAGGATGCAGCAGTGATTCAAACTGAGCAGCCATAATCATGTAAATAAGCACCATGGCCATAAGGAAAGCCAGAAGGAGCGAACGGAAACTGGCCAGCATCTCTTCTCTTTCTCCGCCAAAAACGATGCGGTAATCAGCTGGCAGGTTAAATTTCTGGATGAGCTGCTGAATGGCTGGCAGCACCTGACTCATTTTTTTACCTTTTATGGTGGCCGTTAAAATTATTTCCCTTTCCTGGTTTTCCCGCCTGATTTCGTTAGGTCCCTTGACCACCTGATAATTTACGATTTCATGGACCGGAACAAGTGAGTTTCCTACCGGCAGGAAAGAATTCAAAAGTGCTTCTACCGAGCGCCGGGCTTCTCCTTCTAAGACCACCCTCACGTCGTATTTTTTCTCCATTTCCCGGAACTTGGTGGCCACCTCGCCCCTAGTAGCCTGAACCAGGAAATTGGCTACCTGAGAAGGAGAAAGATTCGGGTATTTTTCCAGAGCTGACCGGTTTATCTTAAGCAGAAGCTGGGGCTTGCCCTGCTGGAGGTTGAGGTTGACGTCAGCAATGCCTGGTATGGTTTTGAGCTGGCTGGAAAAATCTATCCCGATTTCTCTCAGCCGCTCCAGGTCCTGTCCTTTTACTTTTAAAGTTAAAACGCCTGGGGCCAGAGCCAGGAATTCACCGAGGGTACTCTGGGCCCGGTTGACTGAGTATTTAAGGCCAGGGTAGCTGCCAAGATAATTTCTGGTTTCAGCCATCAAGTTTTCCAGATGGCGGCTGCTCCTGGTCTCAACCGTAATTTCAGCAGAGTTGACAGAAATGTCCGGTCTGACGGCTTCGGTGCTGGAAATCAAGCCCACCTGAGAAAATATTCTCTGGCATTCTGGTTTTTGCTTTAACCAGTCTTCAAGCCTAGAGACTATTTCTTCTGTCTGTTCAAAGGAAAATTCTTCCGGAGCCTTAAGGTTGATGACATAAGTAGTTGTCCGGAGGGGTGGCATCAACTCCCGGGGCAGAAAAACTCCCAGTAAAAACACCAGCAGAAAAAACACCAGGCTCAGGTTGAAAACCCGGCCCTTATGTTCCAGAGACCAGGATAATAGCTGATAATGTTTTTTGACGAAGCGGTCATAATAAAGGTTGAAGGTTTGGAAAACCCACCTGGCCAGCGGCTTAAAGGGCCTGGAAACCGCCCGAAAAAAAGTTCTCAGAAACTTACTAACAGACCGGCCAGCAGTAAACAGGCAGAAGATTAGGAAATTTATTAAGTTATAAACGATAAATTTAAACCCGAGCCAAAGATAGAGCAATAGGTTTCTTTTTTTGAGATTTTCCTGAAGTTTTTTAAAGGTCAGGAGCTGAAAGCGGCGGGAACTCAGGCCTGTTTCCGGTCGGGAAAATTCCCTGGAATCCAGCATCGGCAGCAGGGTGACAGAAACAAGAAGGGCGGAAAGCAGGGTAAAAGTCACGGTCAGGGCTGCATCCTTGAACAGCTGCCCGGCCACTCCTTTTACGTAAATCACCGGCAGAAAAACCACGATGGTGGTCAGGATAGAAGCTGTGATAGCGTTGATGACTTCGTTAGTGCCAATTTCTGCTGCTTCTTTAAGAGGCTTTCCCAGTTGTTTGTGGCGATAAATGCTCTCGGATACGACCACGGCCGTATCATCAAGCATGCCCACCCCCAGGGCCAGACCGCCCAGGGACATCAGGTTAAGAGTTATTTTCCTCAGGAAAAGCAGGTTAAAGGCGCCGATGATGGAAATCGGAATGACGGTGGCAATGACCAGGGGAGCTCTCCATTCCTGCAGAAAAATCAGCAAGGTCAGGAAAGCCAGTATAGCGCCTTCAATGACTTCTTCTTTAGCTGTACTGATGGCTTCTTGAATGTAGCCGGCCTGTTCGGAGATTATCTCCAGGTTAAGCCCGGGGTTTTCTTTTTTTATCTCGGCGATTACTTGGCGGGCGGCTTCAGTGACTTTGACTGTGTTGGCTCCGTATTCTTTTCGGACCAGCAGCCCGATGCTTTCCTGGCCATTAAGCCGGGTGGTACCTTCTCGCTCTTTTATGGTGTCCACCACCTTTCCCAGGTGCTGGACCAGAATCAGACCGCGGTCGCCAGTGAATTTGACCGGGATGTTTTCAATTTCTTTGACCTGCTCAAATTCTCCGGCCACGCGCAGGGAATAGACAAATTTTCCTTTTCTGATCAGGCCGCCCTGAAGGCTGCGGTTAAAAGCAGCAATTTTCTGGCCTACTTCCTCAATCTGCAGGCCAAAGCTGGCCAGTTTTTCCGGGTCAATTTCCACTCTGATTTCTCTTTCTACCCCACCGGTTATTTCCACAGCCGCCAGGCCGTCAATCTGCTCCAACCGCGGTTTTATCATCTCCTCAGCTAACTCTTTAAGCTCCAGGAGGTTTCGCTCCCCGGTCAGGGCCAGGGTCATGATAGGCTGGCTCTGGGGGTCTAAGGCGATGATGATGGGCTTGTCGCAGCCTTCAGGCAGGGAGTCTCGCGCCGAGTCCAGACGTTCTCTCACGTGGAGCAGGGCAAAATCCATGTCCGTACCCCAGGAAAATTCCACGGTCAGAAAAGAAAAACCTTCCTTGGAAACGGATTCAACTTTTCTCAGCCCAGGTATCCGGCTGAGGGAAGTTTCCAGAGGCACGGTTATCAGTTTTTCTACTTCTTCCGGAGCCACGCCCGGGTACTGGGTGATAACCGAAAGGCGAGGGTAGCTTATGGACGGCAAAAGGTCCACGCTCAGCTGAGAAAGAGAAACCATGCCCATCAGAATGATGGCCAGGTAAAACATGACCGTGGTCACCGGCCGGTTGATGGAAAACCTTGCCAGGTTCATGGTCTTCTCCGCAGCTGGGCTACTCTATGATGCGCACAGGGGAATCATGGGCCAGAGTCAGATGCCCTTCAACAATGACTGGTTCTCCTTCTTTGACCCCATCAAGGATTTCTACGTACTGTTCATTCTCTTCACCGGTCTGAACGTAGCGCCACTTGGCCAGTCCGTTTTCCACCACAAAAACCAGAGGCCGACCGCCACGCACCAGCAGAGCCGATTGAGGCACCAGAAGACGGTGCGGAAAGATTTCAGAAACAATCTGGACTTCAGCGTGCATACCGGGTTTGATCTCCCCGGTGGGATTTTCGAGAGAAACGAACACGCTACAGGTTTTTTCTGACGGGTTGACTAGAGGACTGATGGCTACCACCCGACCTTTAAACACCCGGCCCGGATAAGCGCTAAGATAAACGTCTGCTTCTCTTCCTTCTTGCACTTTACCTACTTCTGTTTCTAACACCTTGGCTTCCAGCTGGACGCGGCTGATATCAACCAGGGTAAAAAGCTCGCGTCCGGCTTCAATTGTTTCACCCTCGGCTACTTTAATCTGCGTAATCAGGCCTGAAAAAGGAGCTTTGATTTTAGTTTTCTCCAGCTCCAGGCGGGCAATTTTGACGTTGACCTCCGCCTGAGTCAGGCCCTTGGAGGAAGCGATGATTTCTTCTCTTTTTAGCCCGCTCCCGATCAGGGCTAATTCATAATTGCGCCTGGCCCTGTCCAGTTCAGTCTGGCTAATCAGTCCTTCTTTAAAAGCTTTTTCGGCTTTAGCCAGTTCTTCTTCTGCTTTTTTCAGGTTGAGTATATCTTCGGAATTTTCTGGCCTGGCTTCCGATTCAAACATTTTATCCAGGAGAAGCTCAGAGAGGGCTTTTAGCCGGGCGGCTTCCTGCTGTTCAACCTGCAGGCGGTAGGGTGTATCATCTAATTCGGCCAGAATTTCGCCACTTTTAACCCGCTGACCTTCTTTGACTGAAAGTTTTTTGAGCGTACCTCGCACCTCAGCTTTAATCACCACTTTTTTATCAGTAAAAACTTCAGCCGGCGATTTAATTCTTTTTTCCAGGTCGCTGACCGTGGCTTTGGCCACTTTCACCGGCAGGGGGGTGGCGGTGGTTTCGTTCTGGGCAGGTGCGGAGCTGGCCAGGCTTTCGTCTGAAGTCCTGGCCCTGGCGTTTTTCTGGTAAAGCCAGAAAGAAATTATGGCCAGAGCAGCAATTATTAAAAAAATGAACAATAATTTGGGAAACGGCTTTTTTGAACCCATTTTGCTCACCTTTTTTCTCTTATATTTAAAACGACGTAGAAAGTCAAAAAATTTATCATGGTCCGTAAATTTTTTTTGTTGGACGTTTGAATTCATAAAACAGGAAGAAAAGAAAGACATTCAGGCCAATAAAAGCTATAATAATTCTTCCCGGCTGGGTAGTTAAGAGGCCTTAACCTGTCGGGGAGTTTAAATTATTTCTGCATCTATTTAGTTTGGCTCAAGTTTTATATAATTAGTTGACGTGGATTTAATGGTAAGTTAATAAACATGGTTAGAAAAATCTTACAAAACCAAAAGGCAGGTGAAAAAATGCTTAGTTGCTTGACTGGTTTATTAAAAAGCAAAAAATCAATTTTTTTAATATTAACCCTCCTGTTGATGGCTCTGGCCGGAATGGCTGTAAGAAAAGAATCAGCAGAACTTTCTGCCCGGCCGTCTTCCGGACAGAACTTAAACCTTAGCGGTTTGTTCGTACCTTTTATTCCCAACGAAGGACAGTGGGACAGCCGGGCCAGGTTCAGAGCTTCCCTCCCGCATGGCCATTTATGGGTGACGCAAAGAGAGCTGGTTTACTCCTTGTATTCTGCGGTGGCGGATGGTAACCAGACCACCACGGATGATAAACCCAGGTCTTCAGAGCCTGATGGCCTGCCGGCTGAGAATATGGTCCTCAAGAACCTGGTTTTCCAGGAGATTTTTCTTGACCAATATTTTCGACCGGTAGAGTTTAAACCATCGGGATGGCAAAGTGCCAGGACCAGCGTTTCCTGGTTCAGCGGACAAAAGCCTGCATTATGGAAAGAAAGCCTTAAAAGCTTTCAGGTCATTTCTCTGGGTGAAGTTTATCCTGGAATTGAGGTGCACCTTAAGGCCTCGGCTGGTAACGTGGAAAAGGTTTTTTATCTGAGACCAGGCGCTTCTGTTCAGGACCTGAGAGTTAAGGTCTCTGGTGTCAGGAAACTGGAAGTTAACCAAAATGGTGAGCTGTCGCTCATCACCGCCGCCGGCGTGCTTCATATGAGAAAGCCGGTGGGGTATCAGATGGTGTCCGGGACAAGGAAGTCAGTGGAGGTGGACTATACGCTTCTGGGACCCGATTCCTACGGCTTTTCCATAAAAGGGAAATACGACCCGAAAAGAGAACTGGTAATTGATCCTGCTCTCAGCACCCTTTCGGCCTCTACTTTTCTTGGCGGAAAAGGTAATGACCGGGGGTATGTGGTAGCGGTGGGCAGCGAAGGAAAAATTTATGTGGCTGGTTATACTCTTTATGCCAGTAATGATTTTCCGGTCACGGATGGCGTGCTGGACAAAACCTACAATGGTCTTTACGATGTTTTTATAGCCCGTTTTTCACCTGACCTGAAAACCCTGGAAGCTGCTACCTATCTTGGTGGCAAAGGTACGGAATATGTGTTTTCCATGGTGGTGGGTAGAGATGGGCATCTTTATCTTTCCGGAGTTACTAATTCCCCAGATTTTCCGGTGACACCCTCGGCTTATCAAAGGTCTTATGGCGGTGGTGATTATGATACCTTTGTGGCCCGGATTTCTCCTGACCTCAGCGCCCTGGAAGCTTCTTCTTATCTTGGCGGAAGGGGTCTGGATTATGGCAGTGGACTGGCTCTGGCCGAAGATGGCTACGTCTATCTGACCGGCACCACTAATTCTACGGATTTTCCCCTGGGACCAGGATTGGTCAACCCTGGTCCTGGCGGTAATTATGATTGCTTCATCACCAGAATGACGGCTGACCTGGACACGGTGGCTTCTTCGGTGCTTATCGGTGGAAGCGATTATGATACAGGAGCAGCCGTGGCCGTGGGTTCCGACGGAAAGATTTTTGTCGCCGGCCGCACCAGGTCCACAGATTTCCTGGTTACAGCAGGAGCTTTTGCCACCCAGCTAAAGGGTGATTATGATGGTTTCATTTTGAGACTTGATGCCGAACTCAGCGTACTGGAAGGGTCTACCTACCTGGGTGGGAGCGGTTATGATTACCTGACTGCTCTGGTGGCCGGTCAGGCCAGTGATGTGTTTGTCGCCGGGTACACGGCCTCGGACGATTTTCCGGTTAGCAGCACAGCTTTTTCCTTAAAAAGAAAAGGAAGCTATGACCTTTTTATTTCCCGGCTTTCTGCTGACCTGAAGACGCTGGTAGCTTCTACCTATTACGGCGGAACAGGCGATGACCGTTGTCGCACCATGCTCCAGGATAATTACGGTTATATCTATGTTTCCGGCTGGACCAGGTCCTCGGACGTGAGTACCACTTTAGGTGCTTATGACCGGAGCCAGAATGGCGGCTGGGATGGCTTGATCATAAAATTTCCGCCCAGTCTGACCACGCTGTTTGCTGGCACCTACCTTGGTGGAAGCAGCGATGATTTTATCTACGGTCTGGCGCTTGATAGCAGCCATAATGTCTACGCTACAGGTTATACTTTGTCTTCCACCTTTCCCACCACCGAAAAGGCCTATGATACAACCATTGAAAGCATAGACGCCTTTGTGGTGGAATTTGCTGTACCTGGTAGCTACCAGCTGACAGTTAATCTGTCTGGCGATGGCACTGGAGAAGTAAAGAGTTTTGAGGGTGGAATAAATTGTCCTGGGGATTGTTCTGAAGTTTATGACGCGGGCCTGAACATTGTTCTGGAAGCTAAACCAGCTTCCGGGTCGGTCTTCGGCGGCTGGAAAGGCGATGTGGTCAGCACCGAATCTAAGATTTTGGTAAACATGAATAGCGATAAGAATATCACAGCCCGTTTTGTGCCGGCTGATGATTTTTACACTCTAACGGTGGTAAAAACTGGAACAGGCACTGGCCAGGTGAAAAGTGAAGACGGTGGCATTGATTGCGGAACAGATTGTTCTGAAGTTTACCCGGCGGGCACGGTGGTCAAACTGACGGCCACAGCCGATGAGAACGCTGGCTTTGATCACTGGGAAGGCGACGCCACAGGAGAAGATACCACTATTTCTATTATCATGGACTCGGATAAACAGGTAGCCGCAGTTTTTGGACCTACTCCGCTTCCAGACCTGACTGGCGAGCTGCACAACGTGGTGGTGAAAAAGATGTTTGCTCAGGTCAGAGTTTTGAACGGGTATTTGAAGCTACAGAACATCGGGCAGGCTACGGCCAACAGTGGTTATAAAGTTAATTTTTATCTGAGCAGTGATGGTTCAACACCCGGCACGCAAATCGGCACCAGGAGTATCTACTTTAGCTTGGCCAGAGGAACTTACCGCGAATTGATGTTTGTCTGTTATGTGCCCAATACCATTTCTATCTCTGGTAAATACCTGATGGCGGTGGTTGACCCGGACAACGTGCGGCCGGAAAAAAATGAAAATAACAATAAAATTGTTTTTGGCCCCTTAGAATAATGGCTGGAAAAGTCCAGGCTAAAGGAGAAAGAAGAGAATGAAAAATTCCAGAGTGTTTTTAATCTGGTTTATGGTGTTGTTCATGGGAGTAATGGGTTGGGCGCAGGATCAGCAGGCAAAAAGTTCTCTTAGTTTGAGATTGGGTTATGGCCTGCCTTCTTCTTCAACCTTTAACAAAGAATACAGGACAGCGGTTAACGCGCAGGTTAAGGATACAGCTGAATACCTGCAGGGCTTGGGCTTAAGCAGCAGCTATCTGCCGATGCATAAACTGAGCGGCTTAATTCTGATGGGAGCGGAGCTGGAAATTAAAGCTACCCAGCAGTTCTGGCTGGTTTTGGGCTCGGAGTTCTGGACCAGACGACTTAACACGGCCCTGGACGTGGCCGGAAAGATTAATGAGGTATCTTATACCATTCAAGAGGAGGGGAAGATAAATTTCTATGTTATTCCTATTCTGGCCACCGTCAGGATAAACCTACCTTTTGAAATAGCCAGAATTTACCTGGGAGGGGGACTGGGCTATTACCTCAGCTATCTAACTATCAAACAGCAATGGAACTGGCTGGAAAATTCAGAAACTGTAGATACCGGTTTACGGGACCTGAGAGCTTCAGGTCAGGCCCTGTTGCCGCATGCCAACCTGGGTGGAGAAATAAAACTTTCCGAGCAAATTTCAGCCAGTGTGGACCTCAGGTATCCTTTTGGCTCTATAAAATCCTTCAAGGTGAAAAAAGATACTCTGGACAGCCAGAACGTCGGGCAAAAACTTATTTTTACTGACCCGGACGGTCATGAGCAGCAATTTAAATGGGAGTTAAGCGGTCCCGTCATTGGAGCCCAGCTGAAATTTAAGTTTTAATTTTTTCTCTTGAGACAGGCGGAAAAAAGAGCCAGAAGATAGTAAGACGACTTTTTGCTTTCTGCCATCTGTTTTTTGGCGGGCAGCTGAGTGCCAATCAGGTTCGGATTAAGCTTGAACCAGGTTCTGTTATCGTCATCCCTTTCCATTATTAATACTCAGCTAAATCTGCAGAGGGGAAGGGCCTGCTTCTTTTTCTGGTAAAGATGTTCTGCCGGACGGCTAATTCTTTAGAGATGTCCGCTAAAGAGCGCGGCCACCATAATTTATTTTCCTTTTGTTAACTTTTTGACCTGAGGCGCTTAACCTCAAGGTAATGACTGGCGACCCCAGCTTTTTCCAGAACGGACCTTAAGACTTGGATACCATGTCCTAACCTGAAAGAAGATTTCAGTTGACCTGCAGTTTTGATTAATGTTATAAGATTATTAAATTAATCAAAATAGTGAGGGTAAACCTGTCCGAAAGGAGGCCTGATGCCAGGCAGTAAAAAAAAGATACTTTCGGGAAAACAATTTGAAACTGTACTGGCTATCATAATTGTTCTGGCCATAATTCTTACCGGCATATTAGTTCATTATAAATTTTATCTACTCAATTTCTTTTTTATCCCGGTCATTTTTTCTGGCTATTACCTCGGCCGTAAGCGAGCCATCCTGATTGCTCTGGCCTGCGTGCTTCTGGAGGTACTCTACCTGGTTTTTTCCAGCCGGGTTTTCGGCGCGGTTTTCAAGTTTGGTCAGGATGAGCTGATTTTTCTGATCAGCTGGGCTTTGTTCCTGGTGGCCACGGGCTGGATAGTGGGATTGTTGAGTGAAAAGAGAGAAAAAGAGCTTTTCGACCTGAAGAAAGCTTATGTGGGAATTCTTTCCATAGTCCTCAAATACCTGGAGCTCGGCGAGGAAGGAAAATCCAACGCGGAGAAGGTGGCGGACCTGGCCGGGAAAATAGCTGCTGTGCTGGAGATGAACAAGGCTGCCGTAGAAAACGTTAAGTCCGCGGCTCTGCTCAGCGATATCCAGGAACTGGAAAACTTTCTGCCTCTCCTTACTGGCACAACGGCTTTCATCCAGGAGGAGAGCTTTTCCCAGATGCAGTTTTCCGACCGGGAAAAAATTATGCTCAAGACTGCGGCCTTGATTCTGTCTGAAGTCCAACCGTTGCTCCAGAGTTATAACGTACATTACCGGCAGAAGGCTGGAGAACTGGAAAAAAGTCTTCAGTCCATACCAGTGGAAGCCTCCATTATTGCCCTGGCTGAATTATACGTTAAGCTGTCCAGACAGGGCCGGGTTAAAGTTGGACCGGAGGAAATCAGCTCCCTGGAAGATATAAAAAAATTGAGCGGCAAGTATTTTCCTGAGAAAGTGGTGGAAGCCTTTTATCTGGTGGTTTATTGAGGGAAGGAGAAATTGAGTTTTCCTGGTCGTTTTCCTGCTTCCAGGAAAAATGTAAATCCTACTAAAATAATAGGGATTGACCTGGCTGGTTCTCCGCACCGTCCGACCGGCTTTTGCCGGATTGAGGGAAATCAGGTGTTTCTTCAGGTTCTGTTCACAGATGAAGAAATTATTCAAGAGGTACTGGCGGCCGGACCAGAGCTGGTAGCAGTGGATGCGCCGCTGAGCTTGCCACCTGGACGCCAGGCCATCCACGAGCAAAACGCCTTTCATTTTCGACCGTGTGACCTGGAATTGCGAAAGAGGGGCATAAAATTTTTCCCTGTTACTCTGGGCCCGATGAGGATGCTGACCGAAAGAGGGCTCCGGCTAAAAGAGCGCCTGAGAAAAAATGGATTGGAAGTGGTAGAGATATATCCCGGGGGAGCTCAGGATATCTGGAAATTACCCCGGGCCAGACGGGACCGGGCCAAACTCCAGTCCGGACTCTTGAAAAAGCTAAGCCAGGATTTTGGGTTGAGTTTGGTCGGACCGCAAAAGCCTGAGAAAAACTTCAGCCCTGATGAACTGGATGCCCTGACCGCCGCTCTGGTGGGCTTCCTCTACTGGCAGGGTAGGGCTGAAATCTATGGCCAGGAACCGTGGATAATAGTTATGCCGGGAAATAGCTGAAGTCCCTGTTAAATGGCCAAAATTCATCTTGTTGCCCTTGATAATTTTAAAAAGTTCTGAAAAACCAGTTATCCTCGGAGCAAGAATGGCCACTCAGATTCTCAGCAGGTAAGAAAATTTAAGAGTGGTGGAATGTCCCTTTTCCACCTCCATAAATTCTTTGTGCTGGCTGGTCTTGTAATTGATCTGGACGATACGGCCGGCAGCCAGGTAATAGCCGAGAAGAAAGTCAAAGAAATTTCCAGGATTCTTAACAGAAGCTTAAAACAGGGTCTTTTATTCCGACGCCAGCAGGTACTGATTCAACAAGTAAGACAGGTTAAAGCGGTAGCCATAGCTTCTGAGAAGCTCTAGCAAAGTGACAAAGTCGGTTTTTCCCTGACGGTAATTATCTAAAAGGCGCAGGAAGTGGTTTCTCTCGGATGAGTTCAGCCTTTGAGAAAC
>JBBIRN010000046.1:0-11872 GCA_037441785.1 Candidatus Aminicenantota bacterium
TTCTTCCAGCCAGCCATGTTGACCGTGGTCCAGTCGCCGTAGATTCTTCTTATGGTAATCAAGCCGTATTTACCCACCTCGGCTAGTATTTCCCCGATAAGAGAAGGCTGGGCGTTGTCGCCATCAATCAGAAGAGCTATCTTCCGGCTTTTTTCTTCAGAATAACTTTCAATCATTTTTTTCCCTTCTTTTATATTATTTTCAAATTTTTATTTTAATTACCACACTTTTTTTATATTATTACATATCTTAGCCACTTTTATCAAAGTAGGAAAATGAGTTTAAACTTTCTGCCGGACAAAAAGTGAAGATGAACCTTGTGGACCTGTCTTTCTTGTTTTGCTTTTGTCTTTCAGCCATTTCCGCCATAACTTCGGAGGGGCGTGGGAAAAAGTGGCTGGCTTATGTTTTCCGACCTTTTACCATCATGCTGCTCATTGGTTTTCTTCTGGAAACCAGGTCTTCTTCTTTTTACCAGCGGGCTATCCTGGCCGCCCTGGTTTTGTCCTTGCTGGGCGATACCATGATGATGCTGAAAAAGAAAAAATTTTTACCCGGCCTGGTTTTGTTTTTACTGGCTCAGGTGGCTCTGGCCAGTGCTTTTTACTCCAGGCTTAAGCCAGGGTTTCTGATGTGGCCGGTCTGGCCCCTGGTTCTGCTGGTCGCTCTGGTGCTGTGGCTCATCTGGAGAAACCTTGGTAAGTATAAGCTGCCGGTTCTGCTTTACCTTCTGGTCATCCTGACCATGGCCCGACTGGCCCTGGAAATGCCCCACCAGCTTCCTGGGCTTAAGTCTTGGCTGGCGGCCGCCGGAGCTCTGTTTTTCTTGCTTTCCGACAGCCTTCTGGCCGTCAATCGTTTTTACCAGCCATTTAAAAACGCCCAGCTTTTGATTCTTTCTACTTTTTACCTGGCTTTGCTCTTGATAAGTTTTTCCGTCTGATGATTATCCCTGAGGATCGCCTGATTTCACCTCTCCTGGTGATTGAATTTATTTATCTAATTATGTTTAAATACTTAATTTAGAGGAGCTGACTCATGGAAGTGCATCTTCAGACCTTAATTGACAGCATAAGCGATGCCGTGGTCGCCACTGATACTGAAGGTCGGGTGATCATCTGGAACCCGGCCGCAGAGAAAATGTTTGGCTACAAAAAGAAAGAAGCCCTGGGGAAAAACGTAGACGAGCTCATCGGCGGACCGGAAGCCAAAAAAGCCAAACAGATAACCCGGAGAATACTTAAACGGAAAATCTCCAATCAAATTGCCATAAGGTATACCAAGGAGGGCAAGGCGATAACCGTCAGCATCTCCGCCTCACCGGTTATATACGGGCAATACCTCCTCGGCGGCATTGCTGTTTATAAAGATATTTCTGACATCGTGCAAAAAGACCGGCAACTAGAACATGCCAACCGGCTGCTGCGAGCCATCAGCGATATTAACCAGACCATCATCCAGGAAAAAAATCCTGATAAATTGCTCAAAAAGACAGCCTCCCTGCTGGCTGAAAACGGGAAGTATGACCTTATTCAATTTGTCCTGGTGGACAGCCGGCTGAAGCCGGTTAAATTTATGGGGCACGGCCCGAAAAAATTAATCAACCGCTTCCCTCCCTGCGCCGAAAAAGTTCTCAAGGCTAAGCGCTCTCTGTTTATCCCGGACATAAAAGATAGCCGGCTGTGCCAGAGCTGTAATAAAAAAATTGGGTCCGGCTGGGCGGCCACTTTCCTGCTTGAACACAACCAAGAAATTTTTGGTGTGATGCACGTGGGTAATGCCCGTGATGTCTTTGACCAATCAAGCGAAATCAAGATGCTGGAAGAAATTTCTTCTGACCTGGGGTTTGCCCTCTATTCCAGTAAAAAAGAACAGGAAAAAAAACAGGCTGAAAAAGAAATTAAGCACCTTCAGCAATTTTATCAAACCATCATTACCAGCCTGGCTGAGGGAGTAGCCGTTGAAGACCCAAAAGGAATTATCACCTTTGTCAATCCTTCACTGGAAAAACTGCTGGGGTATAAAAAAGGAGAGTTGCTGGGCCAGCACTGGAGTGTTTTCATCGCCGATGAGGAAGTTGACCGCATAAAAGAAAAATCAAAAAAGCGTCGCACCAAAACCAGGGAACAATACGAGACCATCCTGAAAACTAAAGACGGCCGGTTCATTCCCGCTCTAATCCACGCCCGGTCATTGTATGCCGGCCACAAATTCAGCGGTGTGGTCTCGGTCATCACCGACATCTCTCACCTGAAAAAAATCCAGGAAGAATTGAAAAAATCGCGGGACGAAGCCCTGGCTGCCAGCAAGGCAAAAAGTGAATTTCTGGCCAACATGAGCCATGAAATTCGCACCCCGATGAACGGTATCATCGGCATGATTGAGCTGGCGCTCCAGACCGAACTCACTGAAGAACAGAGACAATTTCTGACCGCGGCCCGAGCCTCAGCTGAATCTCTTCTGACCATCTTGAACGACATTCTGGATTTTTCCAAGATCGAAGCCCGGATGATTGAGCTCGTGCCCGTTGAATTCAAGCTTCACGATTCGCTAACTGAAATTGTGGCCACCCTGGCTCTTACTGCCCACAAAAAGGGTCTGGAACTCCTGTGTCATGTTCCGCCCACTCTCCCCGAAAGAGTCGTGGAAGACCTCAGCCGCCTGCGACAGATAATATTAAACCTGGTCAGCAATGCCATTAAATTTACCGAAAAAGGCGAAGTGGCGGTAGAAGTAAAAGAAGAAGCCAGGACAGAGCGGGAAATTATCCTGCATTTTATTGTCAGGGATACAGGCATAGGTATTCCCCCGGACAAACTGGAATCAATCTTTCAGCCCTTCGTCCAGGCTGATGCTTCGCTCACCAGAAAATACGGCGGCACCGGGCTTGGTCTGGCCATTACCTCTCAGCTGGTCAGCCTGATGGGCGGGAAAATCTGGGTGGAAAGCGAGCTGGGAAAAGGAAGCACTTTCCACTTTACTGTAAAACTCGGCCTGCCAGAAAAACCAGAAGAAAAACCCTTGCCCGGGACTATGTCCGCGGTGCATGGTCTCAAAGTGCTGATTGTGGATGATAATGCCACCAACCGCCTCATCCTGAAAGAAATGTTACAGAGCTGGCGGATGAAGCCAGTAGAAGCAGCAAACGGACCGGAAGCCCTGTCTCTTATTCAATCTCAGCCCAGCGAGCCTTTTGATTTGTTCCTCCTAGACCTATCCATGCCCGAAATGGACGGCTTTACTCTGATGGAAAAGATCAAGCAACTGGAGCAGGCTAAGGACATTCCCATCATCATCCTGACTTCTGCTGACCGGGTAGGGGATTTTCAACGAGCCAAAGAAATGGGGGCTTCGGCCTACCTGGTAAAGCCCATCCGGCCCTCTGACCTCCTGGATACCATCATGGCCATAAAGGGCGCGGCTGGCCTGGCCAAAAAACTATCCGAACCCATTACCGAACAAACGCTTCCAGAGTTTAGAGCCAGGTACAAAATCTTACTGGCCGAAGATAACCCGATAAACCAAAAAGTGGCCCTCCATCTTCTGCAGAAAAGAGGTCATACGGTGACGGTGGCAGAAAACGGCCAGGAGGCGCTGGAAAAATTTAAAACTGGAGATTTTGACCTCATCCTCATGGACGTTCAGATGCCAGTGATGAACGGTTTTGAGGCCACTCAAAAAATCCGGGAAATGGAAAAAGAAACGGGCCGCCATATACCGGTGGTGGCTATGACTGCCCACGCCATGAAGGGCGACCGGGAAAAATGCCTGGAAGCGGGCATGGATGATTACGTTTCTAAGCCTCTCTACCCGGAAGAACTTTATAAAGTTATTGAAAGAGCTATGACCAAGAAAAAATAAACCTTTAGCCTGGCGAGGACATGATGATAAATACAAACGCAGAAAAGCCCAGCCTTCAGGAAAGAAAGTTTTCTGTTCTGATTGCCGAAGATGACCCCTTAGCCAGAAGGATGCTGGAAAAAAGATTAAAAGACTGGGGCTATACCGTGCTCAAGGCCGAAGAAGGGAAAAAAGCCCTGGAAATCCTCAAGCGTCCTGAAGTCAGAATGGCCATCCTGGACTGGATGATGCCCGGCCTGGAAGGTCCGGAAATTTGCAGTAAATTAAGGCAGAGCAAAAAACCAAAATACACCTACGTCATATTGCTTACCGCCAGAGACACTTCCTTTGACATCATCCAGGGATTGGAAGCCGGAGCTGATGACTACATGACCAAACCCATCAATTTTATGGAGCTGCGGGCCCGGCTGAAAACAGCCCACCGGATACTAGAGCTGGAAGACCACCTGCTCAAAACTCAGAAAAAGCTTTTGAAGCTGGCCACGCTGGACAGCCTGACCGGTGCTTGGAACCGGCGGACGATTTTCAGCTTCATTAGAGAAGAACTGGAACGGTATAGGAGGGAAAACAAGCCCCTCGGCTTGCTGATGATTGACCTGGATAACTTTAAAGCTATTAACGACACTTACGGACACCAGGCTGGCGATGCCGTTCTTAAGAATATGGTCAAAATGTTAAAAAAGAATCTGCGGCCTTATGACCGAATCGGTCGTTATGGCGGAGATGAATTGTTGATACTTCTGCCCAGCTCCGACCTTTTTCACACCGGTCTCATCGCCAGTCGCCTTCTGGAGCACATCAGAAAAAACAAAATTAACTTCAGACATAAAGCTACGCTTTCGGCCACTTTATCTATTGGTGGCACTTCCACTGATTCTCTGGCTCAGCCCAGCTTAGAAAAATTGATCCAAACTGCTGACCGGGCTCTCTACCTGGCCAAGAAACTTGGCCGTGACCGGGTGACTCTTTTTGGTGATTCAGTAAAAGAAGAAGCAAAGGAGAAAAAGCATGCCAGAAAAGAAAAACCCTGAAACTAACGGCTCTACACCTCCGATGGACCGGAAAGAAGTTCTGGAAAGAATTGGCGGAGATGAAGATTTCCTGAAAGAGCTCATGGAAATTTACCAGCAGGAATTTGCTGAAAAAACGGAGCTTTTGGACAAGGCTATAAAAGAAAAAAACTTTGAGGTCATAAGAGAAGCCGGGCATTCCCTGAAAGGTGCTTCCGCCAACCTCAGCCTGCCGGCCCTGCGAGAAGCGGCCTGGGAGATGGAAATGGCCGGCAAGGAGCAAAACCTGGAACAAGCAAAAAAAGCCCTGGCCAAACTAAAAAAAGAATACCAGCGGCTTCTTGCCTACCTTGGTGAGGACTGATTAATTAAAACTTCTGAGCACCGGTGCCATAATTGGCACTCTTCTCTCACTTTTTTATTCCAGCTGTAGGCAAGCCTGTTCAATCGGCAGTGTTACGTTTTGTTGGGTATTTATCTGTGTGTTTTCGTCCTGTTTTATTCTTGACCGACGGCCAGGGCTTTCTTTGCTTCAAATCAAAAACAATTTAAGGCCCACCAGGTTTAAAACAGAAAAGACAGATTTTAACTCGGGTTTTCTCTGTGATTCCCTGGCGAGGAAGCTGGTCCGCAGTAAAATTAATCTCGGACAAAATGAGGCATTTCAGGCGGAATTTCCAGGCTTAATTCAATCAAGCCCATCTTTTCCCCGCCGGCTGTCCAGCAGCTCTGAAAAATAATTTTCTTCTGTCCATTCTTTTCAATGGTATAAACGTTTGGCTTTCCGGTCTTGAGAATTTCTCTTATTTTGGCGGCTGATTCAGGACGATGGCAGTTGAATATATTCTGGCCGACTAAACCCGAACCCCCATCAGCAGCAAAAACTTCAGCTGCTTTCTGGTTGAGGTAAAGAATCTTACCATCCAGATCGGTTATGGTAATAGCTCCGACAAATTCCTCCATCCAGTCTGCTCTGCTCATCATCTATCTCCTTCAATAAATTTTTTCGAGCCATTTTATAACAATTTTACTTGAATTATCAGGATTATCATTTAAAAAAAATATTTCTTAAACCAAAAAAATTGCCCAGGGGTTCTGGGAAAAGAACCCGGCCTGACCATCGCACTAAATCAACCTACTGACCCAAAAAAAAATGATAGACACCTGTCGTTTCTTCTTGATATCATAGGAAAAAATTGGCCGGTTTTATTTTAATCTGGCTTTGAGGTGAACAGATGACGTCAAAAGAAAAAGCCCATTTCCCAAAAACCTTCTGGACCGCTAACACCATAGAGCTCTTTGAGCGAGCTGCCTACTATTCCATGGCTTCCTTCATGGTTATCTATCTCAAAGAGGTGCTGGGCATGGCTCCCACTTTTGCCACCTTTCTTAACGGTTCCCTGCTCTGGGGACTCATCTACTTCATGCCCATTATTTCTGGCACTCTGGCTGATAAGTACGGGTACAAACGCTCCCTGAGCCTGTCTTTCATCATGCTCTTTCTTGGTTATTTAATCATGGGCAACGTCCAGAAATTCTGGCCTGCTCTGGTCGGCGCCTCTGAGGCGGTTAATTACACCCTTCCTGTGGTTCTGGCCATCATTCTGATTGGCCTGGGCGGTTCTATTGTCAAGCCCTGCATTGCCGGCACCGTACAAAAGACGGCCGGCGCTTATGCTACCCTGGGGTTTGGCATTTTTTACATGGTCATTAACATAGGCTCCATAACCGGACGTGGCGTTTCTTATTTCATAAGAACCAGGCTGGGCCTTCCGGCCATTTTCACATACGCTTCCACGGTTTTTGTTTTTCTCGGCCTTTTGGTAGTCCTCTTCCTCTATCGTGAACCTGAATACGTAAGCGACGGGCTTAAGGACCACCAGGTAGCCATAAAAAAGACTCTGAAAGAAGCCATCCTGGGCATCTTTGTGGTTCTGAGCAACCTGAAGTTTGTTTTCTTTCTCATTGTCATCGCCCTGTTCTGGTTTCTTTACGTCCAGCTCTACAACCTGATTCCCCTCTTCCTGCGACACATTGACCCCAACGCGCCGGTGGAGCTTTATACCCTGGCCAATCCCCTGATGATTGTTTGCTTCCAGTTGCTGATTACCAGGCTGGTAAAAAAATGGACACCGGTGAAGTCCATCATGCTGGGAGTAGGCGTTACCACCACAGGCATGCTTCTGAACATCCTTCCGGTGCTCCTTTTCTCAGACATCAAGCAGAAGATATCGCTGGCCGGGATGGGCTTACCAGCCGCCGGTCTTTTTCTGCTGATCAGCATAGCTTCCATGGCCGTGGGTGAGATGATGGCCTCGCCCCGCATTTACGAATACATCGGCCGCATCGCTCCCAAAGGCGAAGAAGGTCTTTATTTGGGCTACGCCAACCTGCCAGTAGCCATCGGCAGTATCCTCGGCGGCCCACTTGGTGGAGCCCTCTATCAAAAACATATTGCCACCCCGCTGCAGAACGGCGCCCAGCCCAACTACATCGTCATCTGGGCGACCATCGCTTTTCTGGGCCTGTGTTCTATGGCCGGGCTGGCCATTTATGACCGCCTGGTGGTCAAGGGCGGGGAACCCCGGTCGAAATAAGGCAAAGAGATTTTTCAAAAAAAATTTTCCAGAAAATTTATCCATCCCGGCGGCTAAACTGAAGACATCTCACCCCGACTACTTGTGCCTGTCTCCTTAACCTTCAACCGTTCCTCTGCCTTCTTCAACAGTCAGAAATTAGCCTGAAAATTTCTCTTAAAAGACAAACCTCTTCATAATTTTTTTTTATGCCTTAAGACCGCTAATAACCAAAACGGGGGTTGACCACGCCCGCATAGATGGAGCCGAAAGTATAGCTGACCCCCAAGGAAATGCCGTAGCTATAAGAAGTGGCCAGTGCCTTTCTCTGGAGGAGAATATCTTCCAGGCTCAGGTTTCCCTTAGCCAGATAGACCTGGTCGTTAATCTTGGAAAAGCGGCCAGAGAACCCTACGGAAAAACCTCTGTATAATCTGAGGTTCAGGTTGGTGGCCAACACCAGGTGGTTTTTGCTGAAATCATGAAAATAATGGAACCCTTCCAGCACGGCGCTGACGTTTCCCCAGGGCTCCTTCATTTCAAAAGTTACTGAAAGAGTTTCACCCAACAGGCTTTCTTTGGTTTTGTCGTAGATTGTTTCTTCGTAATAAAAATTATAGTTATAGCCGACTCTGTAGAGCACCCGGAGCTGTCTGCGGGTTGATTCCGAGTAGGGGAAAAAATTATACTCCACGGCCGGCGCCGGGTTGATGGCCAGCTTGATGTTGTTATAAGTTGAAGAACCCAGACCGAACCAACCACCCACGGACCAGTGGTCATTCAGGGCATAGACCAGAAGGCTGGAAAAACCGAAGCTATTCTGGTTGGAGGTGATGGTTTGGGTTGTTCCGTTCTGATTAACCTTGTAGGCGCTGTGGTGAAGGTTCCCAGAAAGACCAGAACGGAACTTTATTTTCTCAGTAACCCGGTTGGCACTCAAATTACTGTTAAGAGAAATAAAATTTTTACTCTGCTCCCCAGACATGCTCCCGGATAGCCCCAGGCTGAAAACCCAGAAATTCCAGGGGTCCTCCACTTCGGGCGGCGGAATTCTCTTTTCAAAATCTATCTTCAGGTAATCACCCAGGTCTGTTTTGGTCAGGTAAGGAACCAGGCCAAGTTTGAGGACTCGCACCAGACCTTTTCTTTCCACGTCCGCGGAGTAAGTTCTTTCGGCTACGTATTTTAGAGTGTTATGCAGGTCGTAAAAATTATTACGGCCGATGAAATTCAGAGTGTATTCCCGGCCGCCATCAGCCGTAGCCTGGATAGTAATCAGAACATGAATGTCTGCTTCGCTTCTTTCCCGGACGAAGTTAACAAAGGTAATCTCCTGGCGAATGTAAGCCATGTCGCACTGATGGCAATCAAGAAATACTTTGGGCGGCTCAGGTTGCGGACGATAAATTCTTTCCTGCGCTTGAAGCTGACCTAAAAAAAGAAAAAAAAGTATCGCCAGTACCCAGTTTAAGCCTACCAGCTTATGCTTCATCTTAGGCTCCTCCTGTCCAGGGCCCAAGCCAGACCTTTCTGACCAATTTTGCTACCCGGTTTTATCCTCAGTTAAGAGGTCAAAATTTTTCTTATAAATCCTGCTGGTCAGGTTCATTCTCAGAGGTGGGCTCTGGCTTAGCTGCTGTTTTTTTAATCACTTCGGTCTTGGCCAGCTGCAGCCAGACCCTGGAATCATGGCTGGTCAGACAAAAAATCATCTTCAGACCGAAAATAGTGCCAAGTGGGATTAAGGGCAATAAAATCACACCCATTAAAAGACCGGTTACCCAGGCCCATTTTTTCTGCCTGGCCAACCCGGAGGCCGTAAACAGGCTGACCAGGGAAAGAACCAGACCCACAATCAAGATTAACAGGCCACGGCTAATTATGAAATCAACCCCGCTGAGATGTTTCAGGGCTGGTTCACTGCCCGCAACCGACTGACTGTAAATCATAAGGAATAAAACTGCCGCCGCGGTCAGCAAGCCAAGAAAGCCAAAAACCTTGAGGACAAGACGGGCAAGCTTAACTTTATCGGGCATTATTTATTACCTGTTAGATACCTATTTTACTTTACTTTCCGCTGGATTCAAGGGATTAAATTCAATAAAATAAAAAGGCCCTTAACCGAGGAGGTGCCCGATGAAAAAATTCTTCTACCTGGTATTATCGGTGCTAATTCTGTTTTCAGCTATTCAGGCAGACGTTTACCTCAAGGCCAGGAACTCCACTGACCCAATAAACGCCTATGGCCAGAACATCCCGGCCCGGGAAATCATAACCGAGCAGTGGATAGCGGATGATTTCTTTTTACAGAAAAATGGTGACCTAACTTCCACTCTCTATGATATCAAAAAGAACAAAATTTACCTTATTTTTCATCAATCAAAATCCTACCTGGAACTAACACCGCCTGTGGATTTCGCCAGTCTCCTGCCTGAAGAAATGGCCCAGATGGCTCAAGCCCTGCAACAGCTGACCATTTCGGTAAAACCCACCGGAGAAACAAAAACCATAAATAACCTCAGATGCCAGGGCTATCAGGTGGAAATGACTGTCCTGATGTCTCCGATAAACATGAAAGTCTGGGCCTCAGAGGAATTGCCTTTTAACCTGAAGACTTTCGTAGAAAAAGTCTGGCCAGAAGTCATCAAGCTGGAGCTTAGAGGAAATGATAAAGCTATGGCTGAATTATCAAAGATAAAAGGACTCTGGATAGCCTACGAATCTCAGGTCCAGACCATGGGCCTGGAAATGAACGCTCGCTATGAAGTGGTAGAAATCAGCAAGAAAACACCTCCCCCCGGTATGTATTCTGTCCCGGCCGGGTACAAGAAAAAGGACAAGCTCTCTATGGAAGACTTACAGGGCGTTTTCTAAACTTTAACCAGCGCTGGTGTTTTTCTCTTGGAAAAAACTGTTTAAAAAAAATTTGACCCGGGTTCTTTTGGTTCCAAAATTTATTGCTACCAAGACCGGAAATTTGCCACTTGCTCAATGGCTAAAAACAAGTTTATAAAAGAGGTTTTTTGAATAATAGGCTTACCTTTATTAACGATGTTCGAAAGAAAGCAGCGCTTAAAAGCGTTGCGCTCTGAGCGGTGATAAATTTTTTTTGCCAGAATCTGGCAAAAGATGGGGGCAAAGTCATATCATATCCAGCTAAGAAATTTTAGAAAAGTCGGCATTATCCTTACGCTATGAACAAGCAGGCTTCAGATAAAGAAAAAATCCGCGTCCGGTTTGCCCCCAGCCCGACCGGTTACATTCATGTGGGGAACGCCAGAACGGCGCTTTTTAACTGGCTATTTGCCAGACAGAATAATGGTACCTTCGTCCTGAGGGTAGAAGATACTGACCTGGAACGTTCAAGGGAAGAATACGAAAGGAACCTCATCCAGGACCTGAGGTGGTTAGGCCTGGACTGGGATGAAGGTCCGGATACAGGTGGGCCTTACGGACCCTACCGTCAATCAGAAAGGCTGGAGCTTTACCACAAGTACGCTCACCAGCTCCTTCAGGAAGGAAAGGCTTATTATTGTTTCTGTACTCAGGAAGAACTGGAGCGGGAAAGAGAAGCGGCCCTGGCTGAAGGCCGGATGCCGGTCTACAGCGGCAAGTGCCGGAACATACCACTGGAAGAAGCAGAGAAAAGGCGCAACGCCGGAGAACCAGCAGCCATAAGGCTCAAAGTGCCAGAAGAAGGAATCGTAGCTTTTGATGACCTGGTCCGCGGCCATGTAGAATTTGACCTCAAAGTCATCGGCGACCCCATCATCGTTCGTTCCAACGGCATGCCCGCTTACAACTATGCGGTGGTTATTGATGATGCTTTGATGCACATCACCCACGTTATCCGGGGTGAAGACCATGTTTCCAACACCCCCCGGCAAATACTGCTCTACCAGGCCTTTGGCTGGCCTACCCCGATTTTCGCTCACCTGTCCATGGTCATGGGTAAAGACAACACCCGCCTGAGCAAAAGACATGGTGCCACCTCTGTTGACCAGTTCCGCAGGGAAGGCATCCTGGCGGAAGCCCTGTGCAATTATCTGTCCTTTCTGGGCTGGTCGCCACCAGAAGGCCAGGAAGTGCTCACTTTGCCAGAACTGGTAAAGCTTTTTGACCTCAGCCGGGTAAGCCGCTCGGCCGCCATCTTTGACTACGAAAAATTACACTGGCTGAATCGTCAGCACATCAAAAAGCTAAGTCCGGAAGAAAAACTCAACCTGGCACTTCCCTACCTGGAGGAAGCCGGTCTGGTGAGGAGCCCGGTCACGGAAGAACAAAAAGCCTGGCTGAAAAAAGCGGTGGAAATTCTTCTGGAAGGTGTGGATAAATTTTCTGAGCTGCCCAGAAAGTTTGAGCTTCTCTTTGACTTTAACCCGGAAAACCTTGACCAGGAAGCCAGAGAAATCATCGCCAGCGACT
>JBBIRN010000047.1:0-11795 GCA_037441785.1 Candidatus Aminicenantota bacterium
TTAGTGGTTGATCGCTTCGGCGGAAGTTCTAAGGGGCCGAGTTTTCCTGTAAAGCGCTCAGGTCAAATTTTTTAACCCAAGTGTCAGGAAATAATTTTCCTTTAAGCAAAAAATTTAGCCGGCCAATTCTTATGGCCAAGTTCAGCGAATGATAATCAACTCTTTTTGTGGATGAGAGAGAAATTCGGCTCCTTTCTCTGTAACCACGACCATTTCTTCTATGGTTACCACTCCGCGGCCGGGCACCGTCAGCCTTGGTTCAAGGGTAAAAACCATGCCCGCTTCCAGCTTATGGAAAGGTTTGTCAGCATATTTTTCCCAGGCCGGACCCAGCAGCGCAGTCCCGTCATGAGCAAACCTGCCTACCTGATGGCCGAGAGCATGGGGAAACTCCTGGTAGCCGGCTTCAGTAACAATTTTTCTAGCCACGGCATCAACTTCCAGCCCCTGGACGCCAGGTTTCATGGCCTGCCTGGCTTCTTCAATGGCGCGCACAATAGTTTCAAAACCCTTTTTCACTTCATCCGGAACCTGGGTTTCCTCTGTATCTAGGATGTAAAATGTGCGCTGCATGTCGGAACAATACCCATCTACCTTGACCCCGAAGTCCATGTTAAGAATGTGGCCAGGCTCCACTTTTCTGTCAGTTGGTGAGTAGTGAGCCTGGGCTGTATCTGGACCAGTGAAAACAGCCGGACAGGTACTCTGTCCCCAGGCCGTGGTCAAACCCCTTTTCTTGACTTCGTCCAGCATAAACTCTGCTATCTGTTTTTCCGTTTTACCCACGGCGATGAAGCTTTTTACCAGGTCAAATATTTCTTCGGTGATGGCTATAGCTTTACGGATGGCTTGAATTTCTACCGGTGATTTTCTTTCCCGCAGGGCCGAGATAATTTTTTCGGCTGACCTCAGGCGTCCTTCCAGGCCGATTTCTTTAAGAAGGTCATAAAGGGTCAGGTAAAGGCCATGAGTTAAACCATCACAGATTTCACTCGTGCGTGAGAAGTTGATGGCTATCTGAGACGGGTTCAATTCTTGGAGGTAATCCTGTAAAGGCTGTTTGATGCCTGTGATAAATCCTTCTACTGAGTCGTAAGCGCCCACATCTTCTATGGCTTTTTTATCATACAACCCGACAATGGCCTTTTTCCGGCCGTCAGCACTGATGATGAAGGCTGAATGCCAGGTCACATGTCCTGGTGCCAGAAAGACCAGGTTCGGGTCGCCGCAGATTTCGCTTTCCCGGGTAAAGGTAATCCAGCAATCAACGCCGAATTCCTGCAAAATTTTGACCGCCTGGCTGGTTTTTTCTTTTATCAGAGTGGTCTGCATCGGCTTTCCTCCTGTTTATAAATTAAGGCCTTTTTTAATTCAAGTTTTTAATTCAAACGGCATATTTTTCCAGCTTAGGAATAGCCAGAGCTACTAACCCGGCGGCCAGCAACAGCAGAGCTGTTAAGATCAGGAAATACTGGTGGTGGGGGAACCGGCTGTAAAGTTTACCCAGAAGGCCGCTGCCGTAGCTGCCAATGGCCGTGGCCAGGTACCAGCTGCCCATCATCAGGCCGCGAATTTTTTCTGGAGCCACCTTAGAAACATAAGATAAGCCCATGGGTGAGATGAGAATCTCGGCCATGGTCACCACGAAGTAGCTGGTTATCAGCCACAGAGGAGACATGATGTTCTGGTCTCGGTTTCCGCCGCGCAGACAGGCCAGAATCATGATGAACATGGCCGCGGCCATGAAAAGCATGCCCAGAAAGATTTTGCGCGGGGTAGATGGTTCTTTCCCTCTGGCTCTCAGCTGGCTGAAATAACCGAGCAGGAGGGGCGTCAGTACCAGGATGAAGAAAGGCTCAAAGAACTGGTAGGTTTCTGGCCGGAGCCAGCTGAGCCTGATAGTGGAACGGTCAGCAAATAAAGTCATAGCAAAACCGTTCTGGTAGAAAGCCACCCAGAAAAGGATGACGATGGAAATTAGGATGAATAAAGCCAGCAGACGTCCACGGTTATCTTCTGCAGATAAATTATCAGTAAGAGCGGGCTGAAGGTTGCTGGTTTCAGAGGTGAAAACCTGGTTCTCTTTGGTTTGGGCTTTTAATTTTCTTTCCAGAAGGTCATCAGCTGGAAGAAGTTGTTTTTTCCCGGCCTGAAAAATGACCAGAGCCAGAATCAGGCCACAGGCTGAAACCCAGAAAGAGAGGTGATAGCTGTGGAAAACAGCGTTATTCAAGGTGGCAATCAAAGGAGCAATCATCGCCCCCAGGTTCACGCCCATGTAGTAGATGTTGAACCCGGCATCCTTAAGGTGGGGCTTGTTCTGGTAGATGTTTCCGACCAGCACGGACATGTTAACTTTGAAAATGCCTGTACCCACGGCAATGAGCATAAGGCCAATGACAAAGGAAGTGGTCTGAGTGGGTGAGGAAAGGGCCAGGCCCACATAACCAGCGGCCATGAGTATAGCTCCGATTCTTACCGTCTGCCACCGGCCCAGAAGATGGTCTCCCAGCCAGCCACCAACCAGGGGGAACAAATAGCACATGGCCAGAAAAACGCCGTACCAGTCGCCTTTTTTACTATCAGACCAGGCCAGCACATTGTCCATGTACAGGACCAGAATGGCCATCAGGGTGTAGAAACCGACTCTTTCCCACATTTCGGTAAAAAATATGAATTTAAGAGCCGGCGGATGTTCTTTTAAAAATTGTCTGCCCATCATTGGTTCTTTCTCGACCTAGCTAATCTTCGTGGGTGAAGTTTCTTTTTTATTCTATTTCGTACCGGAAAACTTTAAGTTCGGGTAAAGCTGGAACCAGCCCTTGGTAAACGTTCCAGTAATATTCCCTGGCTTCTCTCAATTTCTGGAAAAGGGGATGATTCTTGTCTGGCAGGTGTTCGCCTATCAGGTTTAATTTTTCATCCACCAGAACGAGTCGTTCGCAGCGGTTCAAAATGCCGGCCGTACCCACGCTGGCCACAGTCACCAGCTCATTCTTTTTCACTCTTTCCACTAATTCTCCGTACTTAAACGGTCTTTCTTCCACCTTAATACCAAAATGACGCAGAATAGCCACCATACCCTGGATGGTCACAGAAGGCAGAATCAGGTTGCTTTCCGGTATCTTGACTACCGTGCCATCCCTCAGAGCAAAAAGACAGCAGGAAGAATCCCATTCAGTAATTTCTCTTTCGGCTATTGGCAGATAAGGCTTATCATCCAGAAACAGCACGGCTGCCGCTTGAGGCACCAGCCTCTTGGCTTCATCTATGGCCTTTATGCTCATCAGGTAATTTATGCCGAGCTTCAGGCAGCCAGTGCCGTTTACTCCCAGGGCCCTGACGATATGGGGGATGACCACCCCAACAAACGGTTCGCCCAGGTACTGAGTATAAAGGCAGGTCACAGCTCTGATGGCCGGAAAGTTGGGGAAAGTCACGCCCATGGAATGCTCTTCATCCAGAGTGAACGGACGCAGGTATCCCTGGGAACCTTTTTCGGCCATCTCTTCCAGGAAAGGTCTCAGGTTCGGATGGGAAAAATATTTTCTGATGAACAGCTCTTCCAGTTCTTCTATGGTGGGCACAATGGCTTGCTGTTCACGGCTGAGGTTAAAGGCCATGCTCCGGCGGAATCTTTCCAGGTTCTTATCCCAGTTGACAAAAACCAGTTCCAGCTTGCCTTTTTCGTTGCGCCGGCAATAATATCTTATACCTTCAAAGCAGAGGAAACTGGCGTAATAAGTTGAGCGCGTGGCCGCATAGGTCTTGGCCTCGGCCTCAAACATGGTGAAAGACTTATCATAGAGAAAATAGCGCATCTGTCCGGGTGCCCATTTAACGTTTTCAAACTTGGCCATTTTAAACTCCTTATTAAGACGTTAGTTTAATTATGTTTAATTATTTTCTCCATGGTTTCAAAAAACAGGTCCAGGCTGGACAGGTCATCATAGTGGGCCAGGCTGACCCGGTTGATGGCCGGCTTTCCCAGATGTCTGACAACGGCTGCGGAATAGTGGTTGCCGTCAGCGATGATGATTCTTCCTTTTTCCCAGAAAAGTTTCTTGGCCTCGGACGGTGATTTGGAGGCCAGTTCAAAAGCAAAAGTTGGTACACGCCCGGTTATTTTAGCCTGGTCAGTAGGACCGTAGACCTTCATCACTTCAGCAAAATCTTTTTTCCATCTTTCCAGAAAATAGCCGGAAAGCTGCTGCTCAAAGCTTTTAATCAATTCCAGAGAAAGCCGGAATTTTTTTCTCCGTGACAGGTTCCCGCTTACTGACTGGGTCGGAAAGTCAGAGCCCAGTTCTGCTAAATACTCCAGAGCTCCTTTTAGACCGGCCAGGGCCAGGTTAGGCAACATGCCCTGTTCCAAAAAGTAGGGAGCATTTGGTTTATTGGTCTCTACCCGGTAGGGACGAAGAAGATGTTCGTGTTCTTTTCTGGCATAAAGAATGCCTATCATTGGCCCAAAAATTTTATACCCGGAAAAGGCCAGAAAATCACAGCCAAATTCCATGACATCCAGAGGAGCGTGGGGTGCTAAATGCACAGCGTCTACCACCACCAGAGCCCGGGAGCGGGCTTTTATTTCCTGGATGATGTCGGCCAGAGGCACGATGCTGCCCAGAGCGTTGGAAGCGGCGGTCAGAGCCACCACCACCGTTTTTTCGTCAAGTTTTTTCCGCAAGTCTTCTCTGGAGAGTGCGTAATCAGGTCCAATTTTTACCCGGCGGATTTCTGTCCCTCTTTCTGCAGCTACTGTTTCCCAAGGAGAGATGTTGGCAAAATGGTCCAGGTCTGTGACCAGACAGTTTTTTCCGTCCTGGAAAAGATGCCTCAGAGCGTAGGCCAGGTTAAACAGGGCAGCCGTGGTGGAAAAATGGAAGCTGATTTCTTCCGGGCTGAGAGCCCCCACAAAATCGGCCGCCAGTTCCCGGACCTGCTGCTGCAGACTGGCTGTTTCCTGTTCAGGGGCGGTAAGCTGGCCAGGCATGGGAACAAGAGAAAAGCTGACCCTTTCTATCTGCTGGTAATAATTATCCACGTTGAGACTGCCAGCTCCGCTGTTTAAGTAAAGACGCGGTCCCAGGTTTGGGTCCTGTCTTAAATAGGGAAATCGGGCCTGGTGTTTTTTAAAGTATTGATAAATTATATCCGGGTCTGGCATTGGCTTATTAAGGAATATTAATAACTAAATTGAGCTTAAAATTCAACTAAAATGTTTTTTTTGAGAAACGCCCAAAATGAACCAAGAAAAAGCCAGGACAATAAAAACGTTTAGTTTTTATTAACACACTTTATCCCTCTGGGATTAAAACATTTATTACAGGACAGGCAGGGAGATTTTTTCAGCTCACCAGACTTAAATTTTTTGACCAGTGCTGGTTCGTTGATAAAAGGTCGGCTCAGGGAAATAAGGTCTACCTGGCCCTGGCGGAGAAAGCTTTCTGCCACCCTGAGGGTTCTAATCCCACCAAGGCCTGAAACAGGTATGGCAACTTTCTTTTTAATTTCAGCCGCCAGAGGCACAAAATAGCCTTCTTCCTCTTCTTTTCTCAGTCCGGGCCAGACCGAGCCCAGCCCGGCTTCATTCATGCCGCCGCTTACTTCCAGGCCATCAAGCCCGACCTCCTCCAGAGAAATGGCTATTTTTATGGCTTCCTCCAGGGTAATTCCGGTGGGTAGATGGTCTGTGGCGTTCATCTTGATGATGACTGGAAACTGGGGACCACAAGCCTTTTTTATGCCCTGGAGAATTTCCCTGATTATTCTTGACCTTTTTTCCCAATCTCCGCCCCAGTCGTCCTCTCGGCGGTTGGTATGGGGCGATATGAAGCTGCTTAAAAGATAGCCATGGGCTGCATGCAGCTGCACGCCATCAAAGCCAGCCTCCTGAGCCCGACGGGCGGCCTGGACAAACCAGTCTATTATCTGAGGTATTTCTTCTCTTCTTAATTCTCTGGGAAGAATTCGGGAGACCGGGTCATACACAGCGGAAGGAGCTACCGGTTGAAGTCCGCCAGTCAGGCCCGGTTTAGTCTGCCTTCCGGCATGAGCCAGCTGCAGAAAAACTACTGAGCCGCTTCCTGTCTCGTGGACAGCCGAGGCCAGGCGTTTCAAGCCCGGGATTTTTTCATCTTCATCCACGGCCAGCTGTCTGGGACTGGCTTTACCCGAAAGGTGGACGTAAGCGTGTCCGCTGATAATCAGCCCAATTTCACCCTCGGCTAATTTCCGGTAAAGAGAAAGCTGCCGGTCAGAAACCCGGCCGTTACGGTCGTCAGCCAGGTAATCATGGGTGGCGGAGCGAACAAAACGGTTAATTAGCTGAAGGCTTCCCAGTTTTAAAGGTGTAAAAATAATGTTTTCGACCATTTTTTCTTTCCTTGTTAAATTTTTATCATTATAAGGAAAGTTAAAAAACCTTTAAAGTTTTCTTTTTTTGAGTAAAATAACAACCGATGGAAAGAAACCTTGAGGATGAAGAAAAGAGAGTGCTGGAAGTTCTCTCCAGCCTGGACATAAGCTGGGAAAGAACAGAACACCCACCAGTTTATAACATTGAAGAGGCCAGGGCCTACTGGCAAGAGGCCGGGGGAGCGCATGTTAAAAACCTCTTTTTAAGAAATTATAAGGGTCAGCATCATTATCTGGTCCTGGTGCTGGCTGATAAGAAAATTGACCTCAAAAAACTTACCGCTGAGCTTCAGGAAGACCGTCTGAGTTTTGCCTCTCCCGAACGTCTGCAAAAATACCTGGGCCTAAAACCAGGAGCTGTTTCGCCTTTCGGGCTGATTAATGATAAAGAACGGGCGGTGACCGTGGTCGTAGACCAGGACCTTTGGAAATTTGACCGCCTAAATTTTCATCCCAACGTGAACACCGCCACCATTACCATCAGGACAGATGATTTTCAGAAATTTTTAACCTGGAGTGGTCATAAGATAGTCTGCCTCAGGTTGGAGAATGCCACCTGAATCAATATTATCTGGAGTCAAGGTGACAGGAGGTTGGCAGATGGAAAATAGATGGCTGCCGCTAAGCCTTTTATTTCTGTCTTTTTTATTAATCTCCCTGGTTTATGCTTTTAACCTTTACCCGGTGCCTGAACCCAATTCCCCTCCAGCGGAACGTTATTACATGTGTTTTCGTCCGGCTCAACCACTCAACATTGACGGCAAACTGGATGAGGAGAGCTGGAAAAAAGTTTACTGGTCAGAGGAATTCGTGGATATTGAGGGGAAAGCCAAACCTAAACCGAGGTTAAAAACCAGAGTAAAGATGCTGTGGGATGATAATTATTTTTATATCGGAGCAGAACTGGAAGAGCCACACGTCTGGGCCACTCTGACGGCCCGGGATTCAATCATCTATCTGGACAACGATTTTGAAGTCTTCATCGACCCGGATGGCGACACGCATAATTATTATGAGCTGGAGATAAACGCTCTGAACACCGTCTGGGACCTGATGCTGGTTAAACCTTACCGCGATGGTGGCCCGGCCATACACAGCTGGGATATTCAGGGTTTAAAAACGGCGGTGTCAGTGGAGGGGACTATCAATAACCCTTCGGATAAAGACCGGGGTTGGTCCGTAGAAATAGCCATACCCTGGGAAGTGTTGAAGGAAGCCGCTCCTTTTAAGAAAAGGCCGGAGCCAGGAGAAAAGTGGAGAATTAATTTTTCCCGGGTAGAGTACAAAACCAAAGTAGAAGACGGCCGTTACGTGAAATTAAAAGACCCGAAGACCAACAGAGAGTTGCCGGAAGATAACTGGGTCTGGGCCCCTCAGGGAGTAATAAACATTCATTACCCGGAGATGTGGGGCTATGTGCAGTTTACGGCCACAGAAGCCGGAAAAGCTAAAGAATACTGTGATGAAGACCAGGAAGCGCCGGTGAAATGGGCTCTGAGAAAAATTTATTACCGGGAAAGAAATTATTATGCTCAGACAGGAGCTTTCACCAGCAGCCTGGCGGAGCTCGGCCTGGAAAAGGATAAAGAATTGAAAATAAAAGGCTGGAATTTTCCGCCGGTCATTGAAAAAACCAGCAGCCTTTTTGAGGCGGTGTATTCTGCCCCGGATGGTCGTAAATGGCATATCCGTCAGGATGGTTTAATCTGGCTGACCACTCCTGAGGAGCAGAAAAAATAGTGGAGTTAAAAAATGAAAAATAAGATTATCAGGGTGGCTGTTTTTTTCTTAATAGTTTTTGGAATATTTGTGCCTTTAACCTGGGCGCAAACGCCACTTCCTCTGGCTAAACCGGAAGAAGTGGGCATGGACGGAAAACGTCTGGCCAGAGTTGACGACCTGATTAACGAAGCCCTGGCCCGGCATGATTTTCCTGGCGCTGTGCTGCTGGTTTCCAGAAACGGTAAGATTGTCTGGCGCAAGGCCTACGGACTGAGCCAGCTGGTGCCTGAGCCCAAGCCGATGAAAGTTGACCTGATGTTTGACCTGGCCTCTATCACTAAACCGGTGGCCACAGCCACTTCCATCATGATTCTGGTGGAACAGGGAAAAATAAGGTTATGGGACCGGGTCCGGACCTACATTCCAGAATTCCAGCCCTACCTGGAAGAAGGCGGGAAACCAGGAGAAGAAGCCCGGCTTTTTCACCTTCTGACTCATACTTCCGGCCTTCCTCCCTATACTGACCCGAAGGAAGTAGCTGCTAAATATGGGGACCCCTGCCCGACCGAACTGCTGGTTAAACACATCGCCGGGCTACGGAAGGAATACCGGCCTGGAGAAAAATTTGTTTACAGCTGCCTCAATTACATCACCCTGGCTCAGATTGTGAAAATTGTCAGCGGTCAGAACCTGGCCGATTTTTCCCGCACTCATATTTTCCAGCCCCTGGGTATGAATTCTACCTGCTTTGTACCGCCTGATGAGCTGAAGCCAAGGTGCGTGCCGACTGAAGTAATTAACGGTCAGCCTCTCAGGGGAGTGGTTCATGACCCGCTGGCCAGGCTGCAGGGTGGCATCTCAGGCAATGCCGGGCTTTTTTCCACGGCTGATGACCTGGCCATCTTTGCCCAGATGATGCTCAACGGTGGTGAGTTTAAGGGAGTTAGAATCCTCAGCCCTCTGGCGGTTGAACGCATGACGGAAGTGTTTCCCCGGCTGAAATTTGCTGGCCGTGGATTTGGCTGGGATCTGGATTCGGATTATGCTACTGTAAGAGGAGATTTATTCGGTTATAATTCCTACGGACATTCTGGTTACACCGGCACTTCTATCTGGATTGACCCGGAAACTAAAACCGTGGTGATTTTTCTTACCAACCGTGTCCATCCTGAGGATAAAGGCGAGGTTATTTCCATGAGAAGTAAGGTGGCCAACGTGGTGGCGGCGGCTATCGTCAAAAAATAAAATTATTTTGAAATTTACCGGGAAAATTGATAAGCTAAGTATGCCTGACCGGTAAGGAAGGAGGGAGAAATGCCTGGCTTAGATTTTAACTTTGAAGTCAAGCTGAAGTCCGCTTATGAAGCCTTATCTCAGGCCGTGAGCCTGTTTAAAATATACCTGAAAGAAACTACTGCACCTTCTGCTTCAGAGTATTACCGGGCTAAAAGCCTCTTGCGAGAAGGTAAGCTTTTTTTTGAAGAAGTGCTCAAAGAAGCCCGGAAATTACTCGGCCCTCTGCCGCCTTACGCCACTCCTGATTATGTTAAATGGAGAGAAGAAACATCCAGAGAGCTGAAGCTGGCTCTGAAAGATAACGTTGATTATGATGAGATTAAGAAGGTTCTCCAGCAAGACCCAACGTTGCCAAGATTGTTCAGTGCCGAAGAACTTGACCAGTACCTGCAAAAATATTATGAAGCGCAAAAAAAAGGTAACCGCAAGCTGGAAAACCTTAAATGCCGTCTGGCCATTGCCAAGCTTGATGACCTGATACATGAAGCAGAAGAATTATACAAACAGGCCCATAAAAAACTGCAGGCTTCTCTTTAAAAACAGGGATATTTATTTCCAGGCTGAGGTGCTGACGATTATTTTTTTTCTGGATTATACAACCGCCGGGTTACCAGCTGAACCTGAAAGTAATCATTCCGGATGTTAATTTTTATCTCTCGGGGGTAATGGTGAATTGAGTTCGCGCTCAGCTCTAAAAACGAGCCCAATAATTAACGAACCCAGAATCTTTTTTGTTTTCTAAACGAGCATTAACTACCCGAGGGCCATCCTCAACAGTGTGGCTGGCCCGGCTTTTAACTATGGTGTTTAGTGCCGTTGAATTTAATTTTTAATCAAAGCCCTTTGGCCAGGCTTCAGTTGAAGACCTGTTTCATTAAATCCACGATGTTCAGAGCATACTCTACCTCAGACAGAGGTATGTTTTTCTGCTTGGCTATCTTAGTAAAACGGCCATCTTTGTTGCCATCCTTGGTGACAATGAGGTAATCGGCATAAGGTGCTACAGCGTCAATCATCCTTTCGTTGTCACTGCCTGGTGCTCCGCGCTTGGATTCGCCGCCGATGTGCACAGCGATGATAAAAATCTTGTTCTGTTTGCAGTAGTCAATCACTTTTTTCAGCCGGGCCTCTTCAGCTTCTACGGTCAGGCCAGAGGCGCCCATACCCTTGAGGCTAGCGCCAATGGTCATGATGACGGTTTTGTAGGGCGTGCCCTTTTTAAATTTGTTAAGGTCGGTGTTGACCTCCACATGGAAGCCAGGCCCTGATTCCCGGTCACCCAGACCAACGCCATCAGCGATCATTTCTGGTGTCGGGACGTCACAGTAATCATAGCCGATACCTGCTTCTTCCAGGATGATGTTTATGGTAGTCACATCCGGGCTCTGACCGGCTGAAGTGGTCAGAACCGGCAGGCTGGCTTTGGGCACGGTTTGCGCCGCCAGCCAGGAAAAAAGGCCCAGGACCAGGAGGGCGAAAGCTAATAAATTAAATTTTTTCATTTTCTTCCTCCTCTTTGATAATTAATCCACAGCTCACTTTTTATCACCTGATTCCAAGAGAATATCAATGGCCTGTACAGCTTTTTGCCAGATATCTGGATAATTGGGGAAACGTCTCTGGTAGGTTCTTTTTTCCACATCGTAGAGGTAAAGATGATTATATTTGACAAAGATCTGGTCTCCGAGCTGCCACCAAGCTTTGATGACATTCTGGGCGTTATTCAAACAAAAGCCAGTTAAAAACTTTTCTGCTTCTTTCGGGTTTTTCTTATAAAGCTCAAGAGCCTTCCGGTCAATTTCGGGAATCTGGTCAATGATGGCTTTTTCATACTTGAGCTGAGCCTGCTGGACGTCCTTGATAGCCTGGTCATAGATAACCTGAACATGAAAATCTACGTAGTCAAAAGCCCAGCGAGCAGAGTCGCGGTTGAGAACCCAGTGGTCACCTATGGAGAAGGATTTTGGTAGCTCGCTGATACCGGCGTAAAACGGCATGTAGCAGGCCGTATCTTGAGAACCGAAGGAAATCCAGACCAGCCCGCCGATGGGGTCAGGCAGCCAGCCCCGGCTCTGGGTCACGGTGGTGTATTCCGCCCGGCTGTCGCAGATTGTTCTGGTCTGACGGAAATAATTCGGGTTGTGGAAAGGCCCACCGCGAATTCCTTTAGTCGGGTCAAAAGGCGTGCCCAGGCTGCGGTCTCTGGTCATGTTGATGACGTCTTCTACGGAGATTTTCCTGTCCGGCTTCACCGAGAAGGGCAGGTCCATGTTCGGAGTGTCCGGGGAAAGCTTGAGAGAAGGAGCTACCAGGTTGAAAAATCTCCAGAGCCTCTGGTAACGTCCCTGAGAGCTGGT
>JBBIRN010000048.1:0-11616 GCA_037441785.1 Candidatus Aminicenantota bacterium
GGACTGCTCTTTGTTAAAAGAGTCATGGAAATGTGCGCGGGGAAGATTGAAGTCCAGAGCAAACCTGGTCACGGGACTCTTTTTAAATTATACTTCAAAGTCTCAGAGGAAAAGGTGAAGCCATGAAAAAGATACTACTGGTGGAAGATGAAAAAGCTCTCAGCCTTCTTTATGAAGAAGAATTAGAACGGGAAGGCTATGAGGTGGTCGTGGCCTATGATGCTGAATCGGCTCTGGAACAGATCAGAAAAGAAAAATTTGATTTAATAATTACTGATATTCGCATGCCCGGCCGCGATGGCATAGAACTCATTGCCAGCATCATGGGTCTGAGGAAGGATATTCCCATAATCATCAACACTGCTTACCAGAGTTACAAGGATGATTTCATGACCTGGGCGGCTGATGCCTATCTCATCAAATCTTCTTCGCTTGATGAGCTGAAGAATAAGATAAAAGAACTACTGGAAAAATCCTCCAGCTAAATTTCAAGAACGCCGAGCCAAGAAAAGAGGATAATCATGCCTGAACTGAGAAAAGATATTCTTACCGGTCGCTGGGTAATTATCTCCACAGAAAGAAGTAAAAGGCCGGACGATTTCCGCCCGGCCCCCGGGGCCGAGCCACGACCCGAAAGTCTCTCCTTCTGTCCCTTCTGCCCGGGTAATGAAACCAAGACTCCACCTGAAATTATGGCCTTGCGCCAGCCCGGCACAGAACGGGACCAGCCCGGCTGGCAGGTCAGAGTCGTGCCTAACAAATTTCCCGCCCTGCAGCCCGGTCCACCGCCACCGAAAAAAACCAACGGAATTTTTCAGTGGATGGACGGGGTAGGGGTGCATGAAGTAATCATTGAAACACCGGAGCATCACCAGGAAATGAGCGAACTTCAGCTGGAGCATCTGGCTGAGGTTTTGAAGATCTACCGGTTTAGAATAAGAGAAATTGAAGAACAATATCATCATCAGTACGTTCAGGTTTTTAAAAACAAGGGAAAAGAAGCTGGGGCTTCACTTTCCCATCCGCACTCTCAGATTATTGCCACGCCTATCGTGCCCAAACGGATCAAAGAAGAAATTTACGGAGCCGAACGTCTCTACCGCTCCCATTTCCGGGAATGCGCCTTCTGCCGCATGCTCAGAGAAGAAATCAGCAGTGGTCAGCGGCTGGTTTATAAAAATGACCGTTTTGTGGTGCTAACACCCTTTGCTTCCAGGTTTCCTTTTGAGATGGTAGTAATTCCGCAGAAACATTCAGCTTTTTACCGGGAAATCTCTGACGAAGATTGTTTAGCTCTGGCTGAAGCTCTAAAACAATCTCTTCTCCGCTTGAAACTGCAGTTGGGAGACCCGGCCTTCAACCTGGTGCTGCACCATTCACCCAATCCCCAGGTTTCTGACAAAGCCTGGCCTGGCATAGAAAACTACTACCACTGGCATATAGAGATTATGCCCATCCTGACCAAGGTCGCTGGATTTGAGCTGGGCACCGGTTTTTACATCAACCCGGTTCCACCGGAAGTGGCGGCTGAGTATCTAAGGAACACCAGCATCAGCCAGCGCTGAGCTTCAATCTTTAACCAATTTAAGGTACAGCTCCAGGTAAGCAGCCGCAGACTTTTCCCAGGAAAAATCTGCTTTCATGGCCTGCTGTTTAAGAGCTGACCAGTAAGGTTCTTTTTCATAAAAAGACAGAGCTCGGTCCAGCGCTTTAACCAGGTCTTCCGTCTGATACCGGTCAAAACGAAAACCATGGCCAGTAAGAGTTTGCGGGTCAAACTCTGTCACACTATCTTTCAGGCCTCCCGTGCTGCGCACTACGGGTATGGTTCCGTACCTGAGGCTGTACATCTGGGTCAGACCACAGGGTTCGTAGCGAGAAGGAATGAGAAAATAATCACTTCCGGCATAAATCAGGCGGGCCAGCCGGTCATCAAAGGCAATTTTCAGGCCTAAGCGGTTCCGGTATTTTTGCTGGGCCTGTTTTAGAAGTTCTTGAATTTTCTGTTCTCCGGTGCCCAGGATTATGAGCAACAGGTCCCTCTTAAAAATTTCCTCTAGACTTTCCACCAGCAGGTCGAAGCCTTTCTGTCCGGCCAGACGAGAAACCATCCCGACCACTGGCTGGTCAGCCTCCATGGGTAGCTGATACTGGGAAAGAAGGACCTGACGACAGACCTTTTTACCGGTCCAATCCCTGGCCGAGTAATTCATCGGCAGGGCTGGGTCGGTCTCCGGGTTCCATTCCCCATAGTCAATGCCGTTCATAATACCAAACAGCCAATCTGCCCTTTTTCTTAAAACTCCATCCAGGCCGCAGCCGAATTCCGGAGTCTGAATTTCCTGGCTGTAAGTAGGACTGACGGTGCTGATGGCCGTGGCATAAAGTAAACCGGCTTTTAAAAAATTAACCTTTCCGTAGAACTCCAGGTCTTCCGGGTTGAATAAATATTCCGGTAGACCAATCCGGGAAAGAATTTCCCTGGGAAAAAGTCCCTGGTAGGCCAGGTTATGCACGGTAAAAAGCGAGGCTGTTTTCCGGAAAAAAGGGTCATTCTGATAGCTGTGTTTCAGGTAAGCGAAGATGATAGCTGCCTGCCAGTCATGGGCATGAATCAGGTCCGGCTGAAAACCCAGCCGTTTCATCACCTGCAGGGCGGCCAGGGAGAATAAGGCAAACCTTTCGCCGTTATCCGGATAATCACCTTGAGGTGTTCCGTAAAGATAATCCCGGTCAAAATAGAAGTCATTTTTAATCAGATAAATCTTGAAGCCCTCCGCCTGGTAAGCGAAAACAGAAAACTCTTTTTCTGTGCCCGGCCAGTCCAGGTTTATTTTTTCCAGAACCGGCTCTAGCCTCAGGTTCTTTTTCTTCACTTCCCGGTAAAAGGGTAAAAAAGCCACCAATTCCAGTCCAGGCTGCCGGCTGAGGTATTTAGGAAGAGCTCCGGCCACATCCGCCAGCCCGCCAGTTTTAGCCAGCGGTATCATTTCCGAAGCCATAAAAGCAATTTTCAAATTCTTCTGGTTCATAAAATCACACTCCTGTCAGGTAAGATTTTTTTCTGAAAAAATAACCCGCGAAAATAATTCCGGTATATGGGAATCATAAACCCCGTGAGCGTTTAAAGCCCAGCCGATAGAGGGCTCTATCTTACGACCGTTAACTTCCAGGGCTTCAAAGCGAGAAAAGCTCATACGCCAGACATCACCGTCACGAGGCGGAAGCGGTCGTCCCTGAGCCAGAAGCGTCATACCGGACCAGGGGAAAGCCAGCTCCACCGTCCAGCCCCGGTCCACGTCTGAAGAATCGTTAAGCGTGCCCTCCACCTGCACAGCCCACTTCAGGCCAGGAAAATCCCAGTCCATAAAGGCCCAGCGTTTGCCCCGTGGGTGACGGCCGTAGCGAGAAGCATCCTGAAACCCGGCCAGTAAGTCCACCTCTCTTCCGGTCAGGTTAAACTCCGGCCGGTCAAAGAAGCTGCCCGGTTGCAGAGCGTCTTGCCAGATGTAAAAAACTTCATAGATAGTACCCAGGGCGTTAACCTGTAGCTCGTAATAACAATCAGGCCCGGCTATGAAGACTTCCACATCATTTTCCAGCCAGATAAAAGAATCTCTTTCCGTAAACTGAGCCCGCACATCAGGTTCTTCCACCCAGAAAGCCAGGTAAAAATATTGTTCATCCCAGAGGGCCGCTATTCTGGTGTCTAGGAAGGCTGGTTGCCCAGTGACCAGGTCTACAAACCTGGGCGATTGCGGTGCTTTTTTCCAAACTTCTTTATCCAGCCGGCCGTTAATTTCCAGCGGGACAGGAGTTTTCAGACAAACATATTCAGCCACCTTAACCTGGTCAAACCTGTAATTTTTGTCGTTCATAAACACTCTTCCTTTTTATGATTTTTTTATCTTACCAATAAAACTTACATCTGGCAATTAATAGGGCTTCAGTCCAGCGTTTCGTTTGACAGCAGCAAAGACCTGAGGCAGAATTTGGAAGAGAAAATCAGGAGCAGTTAAAAAGATATCATGAAGAAATTTCCATCGGCTACCGGGACAGCAGGTGTGGTGCTAAAAAAAGGCCGGGAACAATCCGTCCTCAACCATCACCACTGGATCTTTTCCGGAGCCATCGCTTCTTATCCGGCTAATTTTCAGGATGGAGAAATTTACCCGGTTCTATCTTCTGAGGGGCAGGTCCTGGGCCACGGGTATTTCAACCGGCGTTGTTCTTTAGCTGGCCGTCTTCTGAGCTTTGGCCAGGACGAACCCTACAGCACTCTCAAAGAGAACCTGCGGCAGGCCGTGGAGTTGAGGAAAAAAGTTTATTCCCGGGCTGAAGCCGTCAGACTGGTGAACGGCGAAAGCGACCATCTTCCCGGCTTGATTGTCGACCAGTACGGACCCGGGCTGGTAATCCAGGTTTCCACTCTTGGCCTGGAAAGGTTGAAGCCGCTGATACTTGAAGAGTTAATCAGCCTGCTTCGTCCAGCCTTTATCTACGAAAAATCAACTCTTCCTTCAAGAAGAGAAGAGGGACTGCCTGATTTTGCCGGACTTCTTTACGGCCAGCTGGAAGAACCAATCCTGGTGGAAGAGAACGGACTGAAGTTTAAGGTCTTTATCAGCGAGGCCCAAAAAACCGGGTTTTTTCTGGACCAGCGGCAGATGAGAGAGCTGGTCGGTCAGATGACTGAGGGCTTTAAAGTTCTGGATGGCTTTTCCTACACCGGTGGTTTTGCTCTGGCTGCTCTAAAAGGTGGAGCGCGAGAGGTTGAGCTGGTGGATTACTCCAGAAAAGCCCTGGAAGTGGCCAGAGAAAACATACTTCTTAACGGCTTTAGCGAAGAGCGCTTCCGGATAATCAATGAAGATATGTTTTCTTTCCTTGAAGCCCAGGCCTCTCTTCCTCATGACCTGGTCATACTTGACCCGCCGGCCTTTGCCAAGAAAAAAGCAGACCTGAAAAAGGCTATTAAAGCTTACCGCCGCTTAAACGCTCTGACCATGTCCCGCATGAAAGCGGGCAGTTTTCTTCTGACTTTTTCCTGCTCCTACTACGTGGAGGCGTCACTTTTTCAAAAAATTATTTTCCAGGCCGCCCTGGAAGCCAACCGCGAAGCCAGAATTATTCAACGCCACCGGATGTCCTTTGACCATCCGGTAAATGTCTTTCACCCGGAAAGTGATTACCTGAAAGGTCTGTTGCTTTATCTCAGCTGAGACCGGTTTCCGGCCGCTTGTTTTATTTTCTTGAATTGTCTCCAGCGGAAAAATTCCATATAATCAGCTGCAGGAGGAAATGTCATGGATTCCAGGGAAATAATAAAAAGGACACATCGCATTTCAGCCCTGATTGGCTATGCTGTTTTTGCCGCCCTTCTTCTTTACCTGGTTCTGGCCGAGCTGTTGAAAGCCAAACTGGCTCCTTTCCACGGACTTTATGGCCTAAAAGATATGCAGTCAATAAAGAACTACCGCTATCTTTTTTACGGGTTGTCAGCGGCCAGTGTTATTCTGGCCCGATTGCTTCAGGCCCTGCTGCTCCAGAAAAAGCCTGCGGATACGCCGCTGGACCTGCTTAACAAATTACACCGAACTTACTTGATTCTGGTCATCATGAGTGAGCTGCCGGCCATGTTCGGCCTGATTCTATTTTTGCTCTGGGGATTAACACGGGATTTTTATATCCTGCTCGGTATCTCAGTCGTGGTTCTGTTCATCTTCTTTCCCCGCCGTCAGGCCTGGGAACAATGGCTGGTAGAAAAAACCGGCCGGCAGGACTGGGCTGCAGGAGATTAAAAATACGGTGCCTGACTGTGAACTGAAAAAGCCTGAAGATAATGGCCCAGCAGAGAAAAAGATTAACGAAAAAACATTCATTAATTAACGGTTTGGATTATAAATTTATTCGGAAGAAAGGTTGTCCATGAAAAAAAAGTCCAATTTTCTCAACCATTTTTTTCTGGTTTTGCTTGCTTTTAGTCTTGTGGCTGCGGCCGTGCTGGCGGCAGAAGAACGGCCGGTTAAGTATGAAATCTCGGTGGAACTTTTACCTGAGACCCAGATGATTAAAGCCCGGGAAACCATCACCTGGACCAACCTCACCCAGGATTACGTGCCTGACCTTCAGCTCCATCTTTACTGGAACGCTTTTAAGAACGAACTATCCACTCTGGCCCGAGAAGCCAGAAGAGAAAACCTTTTCCGGCGCTATAGGCCCAAAAAAGACAGCTGGGGCTGGATAAAGGTCCTGTCTCTGACCATGGCTGACGGCCGAGACCTGATAAATAAAGCTTCTTTCATCAGCCCCGATGAACCTCACAACCCGGATGACGAGACTGTTTTGAGAATAGAATTGCCCGAACCGCTGGCTCCCGGACAATCAGTTAAGCTTAACCTGGAATTTCAGGGAAAAGTTCCAGCCAACGGTCTGAGGACCGGAGTTTATCGGGATGGTTACTTCATCTCCCAGTGGTTTCCCAAGCCTGGAGTCTACGAAGAAGGGAGGGGCTGGAACTGTCATGAATACCACCTAAATTCAGAATTCTACGCTGATTTTGCCGATTTTTTGGTCAGAATAACCGTACCCCAGAACTTTGTCGTGGGCGCCTGTGGGGAAGAAGTGGACAGAGCCCTTGACCCTAAAAACGGAAAGGCAACTTACACTTACCGCCAGGACAACATCCACGATTTCGCCTGGACCGCCTCACCCCGCTTCTTGAAGATAGAGCGCTGGTTCAGAGGTCAGGAAGAAGTAACACCGGAAGAATACCAGAAAATGTCTGAGCTCTTGGGCCTGCCGCTTGAAGAAGTAAAACTTCCCGACGTGAAGATGATTCTCCTCATAGAAAAACAACACCGGAAGCAGGCTGACCGTCATTTTAAAGCTCTGCGAGCAGCCATTAAATACTATGGACTCTGGTATGGGTCATATCCTTACCGGACCATTACCATGGTAGACCCACCCTTCCGCACGGGCAGCGGGGGAATGGAATACCCAACCCTTTTTACCGCTGGAACTTCAGTGCTGGCACCAGCGCAGGTCCTGTCACCAGAAGGAGTAATCATTCATGAATTCGGTCATGGCTACTGGTACGGAATGGTAGCCAACAACGAGTTTGAAGAGGCCTGGCTGGATGAAGGCATAAATACCTACTCCACCGGACGGGTGGCGGCTAGAGCCTACGGTCCGGGCCAGCTTCCGCTGCGTTTTAACGGCCTGCCGCTCAACTGGTTTATTAAAATGCCAGCTACTTATGACTGGCAGACAGACCGTCTTTTTATCTCCACAATTACCCGGCTGGACCCCGTTGTTAACCCCTCTTGGAAATTTTATAACTCAGGCAGTTACAGCCTGAATGTTTACATGAGAGCTTCAACCTGTCTCAACACTCTGGAAAGGCTGCTGGGGGAAAAGACCTGGGCCAGAGTCATGAGAACCTATCAGCAGAGATACAGGTTTAAACACCCGAAAACGGAAGACTTTATCAGGGTGGTGAACGAAGTTTCCGGTAAAGACTTGACCTGGTTTTTTGACGAATTTTTCCGCAGCACCAAAGATTTTGATTACGGAATAAGCCAGGTGCAAAGCCAGCTGAAACCAGAAAAATGGTCAGGTGTGTTTGAACCGGCTCTGGCCGGTAATTTCGCCGCCCAGAAGGGGCAAACATCAAACCAAGGAAAACCTGACCAAAAAACCAAAGAAAAAATTTACCAGTCCACGGTGGTAGTCCGCCGTTATGGCGAGGCTAGGGTGAGTCCAGAAGAGAAAATAAAGTTAAAAGTCGTTTTTTCTGATGGCTCAGTCGAATGGAGAGAATGGGACGGCCAGGGAAGGTGGGCCAGATTTGAGTTTGAAAAGCCCGCCCGGATAAAACAGGCCCTTCTGGACCCGGATGGTATCTGGCTGATGGATTCTAACCTGGCCAACAACAGCTACACCGAAAAAGGCCCGGTGGCCAGAATAGTTTCGGCCTCCACCAACCTGCTCTGGCTGATGCAGAATTTCTGGCTCACCTTGAGCCATTTACTCTAAGAGAAGGAGAAGAAAATGTCTGTCTATAAATGCTTCAAATCAGGAATTCAGCAGGGATTCTCCCGCTGGCGCTTGGCTTTTTATCTCTGGATGATTTTTCTGCTGGTTTCTCTCATTACTGTAGTCCCTTTGCTGTCCATAATCGGGAAAAACCTGGGACATTCCCTTCTGGGGCAGCCAGTAGCTATGCCCTTTGAACTGAGCCTGGTGGAAATTTTCCTCAATAATCAAACGCTTCTCGGGCCGTATATTTCTTTGCTACTTCTGTTTGGCTTAGTTCTGGCCTTTTTTTCTGTTTTCCTCAACGGCGGACTTTTTGGCCGCACCCTTTCTGCGGAGAAAACTAACCTGAGGGACTTTTTAGCGGATGGCACTCGTTTTTTCTGGCGCTTCTTTCTGAGCCTCCTGGCTTTTATCCCATTTCTGCTGATCCTGCTCATCCTTTACCGCATTCTGGTAAGCCCCCTGAACCTGTGGACGGAAAAAGCAGTTACCGAATGGCCCCTGATTATTGCTTCTAACCTCAGACTGGTATTTTTTCTGCTGTTCTGGAGCATTTTCCGGATGAGCCTGGACCTGCTCAGAATTATCCTGGTTAAAGAAGACAGCCGGGTGATACCATCTCTAAGAGCTACTTTTTTATTTCTCCGCCAGCATTTTTTTGAGTTCTGGGGTTTATTCTTGTTGCTTGGTCTGGTTTATCTGCTGCTAACGCTGGGTTTCTTCTTTCTTGGAAAATTATTTTCCAGCCAGCAACTGGCAGGAATAATAATGACCATCATCCTGGGACAGGCCCAGGTTTTTTTCCGGATGCTGGCCAGGATAGTTTTTATCAGCGCGGAAAGTTGCTATTATATGGTGAAAAAACAAAACTGATTTATAAAACACACAGAGGTAAAACAGATGCTGAAGGTAAAATTTCTGGGAGCTGCCGGTCAGGTCACAGGTTCTTGCTATTACCTGCAAACTGATGGTTTGAATATCCTGGTAGACTGCGGCCTTTATCAGGAAAGAGAATTCCTCAGCCGCAACTGGGACCCGTTTCCTGTGTCACCGGAAAAAATTGATTATCTTCTTTTAACTCATGCTCATCTGGACCACAGCGGACTTATTCCCAAATTAGTCCGGGAAGGATTTAAGGCAAAAATTCTGTGCACTGCCCCCACGGCTGAAATCCTGCCCATTGTGCTCTACGATACGGCCAAACTGCAGGAAGAAGATGCCGAAATAAAGAAGAAAAGACACGAAAAAGAAGGACGCCGCGGGCCCTACCCGGAAGTTCCGCTCTACACCACGGCTGATGTGGACCGGGTTCTACCCCTGGTGGAACCGGTTGATTATGACCTGCCCGTAAGCCTTAGTCCCGAGCTCAGGGTTACTTTTCACGAGGCCGGTCACATCCTGGGTTCTTCGGTAGTAGAAATTACGAGTCACACTGAAGGTGAAACCCGGAAAATTCTATTCAGTGGAGACCTGGGACAATGGAATAAGCCACTTGTCCGTGACCCGGAAACTTTTGCCGAAGCGGATTATGTTTTTCTGGAATCAACTTACGGCGACCGCGACCATGACCATCCGGAAGAGGTGGGGGAGAGGCTGGCAGAAAACGTTAACCGGGTTTATCAGCGCCGGGGCAACCTGGTCATTCCCACCTTTGCCATAGAAAGGGCTCAGGAATTGATGTACCACCTGAACCAGCTGGTAAGGGATAAAAAAATTCCCTCATTGCCCGTTTTCCTGGATAGCCCGATGGCCGTCAGTGTCACCAACGTCTTCAGTCATTACCTCAAGTACCTGGATGAAGAAAGCCGGCAGCTTTTTGCCTCGGGCCAGAATCCCTTTGCTTTTCCTGGCCTGCAGCTTATCCAGAGCTTTGAAGATTCAAAAAAAATTCAGTACGTAAAAGGTTCGGCCATCATCATGGCTGGCTCAGGTATGTGCACGGGTGGCCGCATCAAACAGCATCTGGTGAATAACATCGGCCGGCCAGAATCAACTATTTTATTTGTCGGTTACCAGGCTCGCGGGACTCTGGGCCGGCAGATTCTTGAGGGCCAGTCACCGGTGAGAATTTATGGTCAGATGTACGAGGTGCGGGCCACCGTTGACCAGATTCAGGGTTTTTCCGCTCACGCTGACCGAAAACAGCTTCTTTACTGGTTGAGCTTTTTCCAGCGACCGCCCCGCAAACTGTTTCTGGTCCATGGTGAAACAGAAGCCATCTCTCACCTGGCGACTGAAGTTCAGATGAAGCTGAACTGGCCAGTTTCTGTCCCTCAATACCTGGAAGAAGTTATTCTTGATTAACTCATAAATTTAGTAAGGAGATGCTTTATGCGAGACCTGTTTCCTGAGTTAAAGCCCATGGAGAGAAGAAAGTTTCTGAGCCTTGGCTTTCAGGGTGGCCTGGCTCTGGCAGCCAGTCCTCTTCTGGTCAAAGCTCTGCTGGCCGGCAACGAAGGTCAGAAACTCAACCTGGCTGATGAGGTGTTAAAAAAAGCTCTGGCCGTAGCTATGAAGAGGGGAGGAGACTTTGCTGATGTCTACGTGGAAAACCGGATTAGCCGGACAATTATCCTGGAAGAAGGCAAGTTTAAAAGTGCGGTTTTTGGTCTGATCAGAGGAGCAGGAGTCCGGGTTATAGACGGTGATAAAACCGGCTATGCTTACACAGATGAGTTAAGCGAAGAAAAAATCCTGAGAGCCGCGGAAGTGGCTTCGCTTATCGCCACTTCCGGCAAAAAAACAGCTCCGGTGGACCTCAAAGAAGAAAAAAGGCCCTCTTACGTTAAAGTAAAGATACCGCTTCAGGAAGTAGCTGACGCCAAAAGAATGGACATAATGAAGCGAGCGCATGAAGCAGCCTTGAGCTATGACCCCAGAATCAAGATGGCTTCAATCAACTATTACGACGAAATCAGAGACCGGATTATTGCCACCAGCGAAGGTGTGCTGTTGAGAAGCAGTTTGCCGCTCATTTTCTTCATCGTCCAGACTCTGGCCGTTGGTAACAACACTTCACACCTCGGTCGCGAACGGCTCAGCCGGCATGCTGGCCTGGAAATGTTTGAAGAACTGCCGCCAGAGAAAGCGGCCCGGGAAGCCGCCCGCGAATCTGTGGCCATGCTGGAAGCTAAGGAAGCTCCAGCGGGTAAGTTGGACGTGGTCATTCAGAACGGCTGGGGTGGCGTGCTGGTCCATGAAGCTGTTGGTCATCCGCTGGAGGCCGACAACATCGCTAAGCAGACCGGTGCCTTTGTCGGTAAGCTGGGCAAAAAGGTGGCAGCTGATATCTTTACTATGGTGGATGACGGCAGCCTGCCCAATTTCCGGGGTACCACTGACTTTGATGATGAAGGCACTCAGATGAAGAGGAACGTCCTGATTGAAAACGGCGTCCTGGTCAAGTTCATGACCGACATCCTTTCTGCCAAAAAGTTGAAAATGGAGCGCACCGGTAATGGCCGGAGGGAAAGTTTCCGCTACTACCCGATTCCGCGTATGACCAACACTTTCATAGAAAGAGGCAAAGATAAAGCTGAAAACATCATCGCTTCTACCAAAAACGGTCTCTATGTC
>JBBIRN010000049.1:0-219 GCA_037441785.1 Candidatus Aminicenantota bacterium
GGTGGCGGTACGCTCTGGGGAAACGAGAAGAAGGAAGAGAAAAAATAAGCCGCTGGCTTCAAGTAAAAATTTTTAACCCGAATTATGGACCAACTTTATCCTGAAGGCTTAAAGCGGGTTGAGTACACAAAAAGAAATCCTTGGCTACCGGACAACTTTCCAGGTTTAAGGCTACTTATGGACCAGGAAGCGGGAAGCCTTTTTACGGTTGCCCATAAC
>JBBIRN010000049.1:229-11275 GCA_037441785.1 Candidatus Aminicenantota bacterium
GGGCGCCAGGTAGAATTTTAAACCGGACTGATTTTTGAGCCCCCAGGTATTCTCCGTTGTACTGCACATCAAGTTCCTCGCCTTCAATGACCAGTTCCCGGGCTTTAAAATGACGAAGTTTTTTTTGCAGCCAGCCAAAGTAAATCAGAGGGAAAAACAGGATGTAAATTAACGATGGCATTTCAAAGAGCACGATGTCCAGGTAACCATCATCCAGCCGGGCATCTGGTGCCACCAGCCAGCGATAACCGAAATAATTACTGTTTCCCACCACGCAATCAAGAAACCTGGATTTAATCTCCAGGTAATCAAAAGGCTGTCCCTTTTCGTCCAGGCCGTTATAAAGCTTCAGGGTTTTTTCTTTTCTCTTATAGCAGATGAGTTTTCTGGCAGCCAGCAGATGTCCGATAAGGCCGGGTATGGAGTGTCTGAGTTTTTCGCCGGTCACGGCTGCCGTGGACCCAACGCTGGCAAAGGCGGCTACCCGGTCTTCCACCAGGATAAGGTCAATGTTCAGAAGGTCTCCGTGCTGGAGAAATTTTATGGCTTTGAAGGGGTTTCTGGGCAGGCCCAGGGAAAGGCGGAAAGCATTCCCGCTGCCAAAGGGGATAACGCCAAAAACCAGGCGCTGGTGCTGTCCGGCTTCATAGACCCCCTGAAGAACATCAGCCACGGTGCCATCACCGCCAACGGCCACTATCAGGTCGGCTTGAGCCGAAAGCTCCCGGGCCATTTTTACTGTTTCTTCTTTGGTAGACGGAGTGTCCAGACATTTCCCGGGCAGCTGGGAAATTAATTTCTGGCGGAGTCTTCTCCTTCTTTTCCATCTTTTGTTGGCTGCCAGTGGGTTGATAAGGCAGATGATGTTTTGCTCTGGTTTATTTGTCTGATTGGCTTCCATAGTTTTTCCCTGAATCTTGAAAAGTATTTATACCATTCTGAGCCCCAACTGTCAAAAACCGGACAGGTTAGAAAGAAAAAGCCGCCGCCGTTGATAAAAGCAGGGTGTTAAAATTTAGTCCGCTGAATGGTAAAATCAAAGAGCCATGATTAAATTGCCGGAAAAGACTGTTACCGTTAAAGGCAAAAAGTTTTTAATCCGGGTGGAAGACAGTGACCGGCCAGCGGATTATCAGAAGTATGAAAACCTGAGACAGGCTGTCTGGCAGTTTGCCGAAGACCATCTGGCTGGTTCCCGTAATCTGCTTTGCGAGAACTTCCTGCACGAGGGGAGCAGCCTGTTCCTCGGGGCCTGTGAAGAAAACGAGGCCGGGGAATTTATACCTGATGAAGCTCATCTGGTAGGGTTCAGCTACGGATTTGTGGGCATCAGGGATAAAAGCCTGGGCTTTGACCGACCGGATAACCTCTGGTTTTATTCGCAGTTTCTGGGAGTGAGACCTGACCGGTTGCATTATGGGCTGGGCATTTTGATTAAAGAGTTCCAGAAGGAAATACTGCTCAATTATTTTCATGTTAAGCAGGTGGTTTGTACCTACGACCCCTTGACAGCGGTCAACGCCTACCGCAATGTTCACCGTCTGGGCATGGAAATTCTGGAATACCGGGTAGCTCCTTACGGAGAATACGGCGGACGGCTGAACCGGCAGGATGTGCCCTCAGACAGATTTTTTGCCGCCTGGTACCTGGAAAAATCTCCTGAGACCCACCGGGCTGAAAAGTTTTCCCCTGATCATCTTTCTCTACCCCGGGCCTTGAAGGTTAGCCATAAAAAGGTGGCGGGCAAGAGCGGGCTGCTGGAGCTGGAAGTGGTGGAGGAAGTGAATACTGAACTTCAGGCTGAGCAACTTCTGGTTCAGATACCGACTGATTTTTATCTCCTGTTAAACGAGACAGATGTACCGGATGAAGGAGTGAGAAGAATACCAGTTGACTGGCGCTTGAGTACCCGTCAGGTTTTTTTAACTTATTTTGGGCATGGCTATCGTGTCGTGGATTTTCTGAAGTTTTCGGATAAAAAACCAGAATGTTTTTATCTTCTCAAAAAAGAGAGTGGCTAAGGATTTTCCGTAGCCCAGGTTTCTTTTTTGCTTGCAATGCCTCTCGGTTTGGCAGAAAATCAAAGCTAATATTTTTTAGGAAGGATACAAAGATGATTGGCAGGTTCAGGTTTGGTTATTCCTTTTTTATGGTTATTCTCATGACGGCCGTCCTTATGGTCGCCTGTGCTAAACAGGAAGTCAGGCTGGAAGAAAAAGACCTTCTGGCCAGAGCCCGGGAAATTCACCAGAAAATAGTTACGGTTGACACACATTGCGACACAGCCATGATGCTTCTTCGGGGGAACTGGAACCCGGCAGAAGAACATGACCCGAAACTTTCGGGTAGTGGCAAAATTGATTTGCCCCGGATGAAAAAAGGCGGCCTTGACGCTGAATTTTTTGCCGCCTTTGTGGCGCAGGGGCCAAGAACAGAAGAAGGTTATGCCCAGGCCCGCCGGAGGGCAGAGGAATTAATCCGGGCGGTAAAAGATATGGTGGCTAAAAACCAGAACCTGATAGGCCTGGGATACACACCCGAAGATGCCTACCGCTGGAAAAAACAGGGTAAGCTGACGGCTTTCCTGGGTATTGAAAACGGCTATGCCATCGGCCGTGACCTGAGCCTGATTAAATATTTTTATGACCGGGGAGTTCGCTACATAACTCTCTGTCATACTTCTGATAACGATATCTGCGATTCCTCCACGGACCGCCAGGACCCGGAAGACCACGGACTGAGTGAATTTGGCCGCCAGGTGGTGGCCGAATGCAACCGGGTGGGCATGATTATTGATATTTCTCATGCTTCGGACAAGAGTTTTTACGATGTTCTTTCCTTGAGTAAAGCTCCCATCATTGCTTCTCATTCCTGTGCCAGAGCGGTGTGTGATAATCCGCGGAATTTAACTGATGACATGATCAAAGCACTGGCCAGGAAAGGGGGAGTAGTCCAGATCTGCTTTCTTTCCTCTTACGTCAGGAAGCCGAAACCGAACCCAGAGCGAGATAAAGCGCTGGCCGAGCTCAGGGCGAAGTACGGAAATTTAAGAAACACCCAGGATGAGAGCCTACGGCAGAAAATAATGGCTGAGATGGAAGAAATAAACCGAAAATATCCAGCGGACCTGGCTACTGTTCAGGACCTGGTTGACCACATTGACCATGTGGTTAAGCTGGTGGGAGTTGATTACGTGGGCATAGGGACAGATTTTGACGGTGGCGGAGGCGTGCTGGGCTGCAATGACGTCAGCGAGATGATCAACGTGACCGTTGAGCTTCTGAAGCGTGGCTACACAGAAAAAGAAATTGCGAAAATCTGGGGTCAAAACTTTTTCCGCGTCTTCAGGCAGGTTACGGAAGTGGCCAGAAAATTAAAATCGAGCTGAATTTTTGTTTTTCCCGCAAGCAAATTTTACTGCTCATAAGGTCCAAACTCCGGGGCTTATCCCCGGTCTTAAAAGAGAGTGATTTTATCTAAAAGTTAGGCTATGATTTATAGATGATGAGTTTGCGGCCAGAAGTTATGCTCAAAACGGGGTTGAAGTTAGGGCTGGCTCTTATGTTTCTGCTGAGCCCGGGCCGGCTGCTTTTGCCAGGTGGTGAGCTTGTTACCCCGAAAAGCGGGGGAGAAATCCGCCTCAAAGCTTTTGGCAAAACCCTCAACAGAGATTTCGACCCGGCCGGACATGGCTATCCGGTGGTCATTGAGCATATTTATGATGGCCTGGTCAGGCTAGACCAAAACCTGGAAATTTTCCCGGCGCTGGCTGATTACTGGACGGTTTCAGAGGGAGGAAAAAGGGTTCTGTTTTACATCAGAAAGGGGGCTCTTTTTCATAATGGGCAGGAAGTAACAGCCGAGGACGTCAAGTTTTCTTTAGAACGGCTTTTTCGCTTGAAGAGCAATCCGCTTTTTTATCTTCTGGCCAGCAGAATAGAAGGCGGAGAGGAGTTCTGGCAGGGAAGAGCTGATGAAGTCAGCGGCCTCAAAATCCTTGACCTGAAAACAATTGAGATAGACTGGAAATTTCCAGGTATTACCAATTTTTATTTTCTGGCCGCCAGCTTTGCTAAAGTCCTGCCTAAAAACCTTCTGCTAAAAGAAAAAGGTTCTTTTTTTGAAAAGCCGGTTGGCAGCGGTCCCTTTAAGTTTGATTACTGGCTCAGAAACTCCAGGCTGGATATCATCGGTATAAGATTAACCCGGAATGAACGTTATTATGGGAGGAAACCATATCTTCAGGCCATTGAAATCAGTCCTTATTTTTTGCTTGATGATTTTTTCCGAAACGAAGTTCACATCGTTCCCTATCTTTCTTACCGGATTTCTACTAATAAATATCAGATTCTGGAAAACAATTCGCTACATGTCGTTTATCTTTTTTTCAGCAACCATCTTCCGCCCTTTGATCGACCCGAAGTTAGGCAGGCCCTGAGGCTTTTTCTGGACAGAAAAGCCCTGGCGGCTCTGGCCTCCTCAACTTCTTATTATGCCCAGGAAATGGACAGTTACCTTCCGCCATTTCTGCCGGGTTTTTGGCCAAAAAAAGAAGAGGAGGATCTGTCTCTGGGGCGGGCTCTGGAGATTCTTCGGGCCGCTGGTCTGGGAAATTCGGCCCGTCCTCAGGTAGTCAAGCTTTATTTTGAGATTCCGCAGAAAGAAATCATGACCGGTCTTTATACTCAACTTAAAGAATCCTTGCTGCCCGCTGGAATAAAATTAGAGTTACAGGGGACCAGCTCCTTAAATTATTTGAGAGAAGAAAAAGTTCCCTATCTGGTCTATTTTGACTGGTTCATGGATGTGCCTGACCCCGAGTTTTTGCTTTATCCGCTTTTCCATTCTGGTTCTTTTCTCAACCAGACCTACCTTCACTACCGGAACTCGGGGCTGGATGATTTGCTGGAGGCCCAGCGCTTGATGCCCAGCTTTGACCGTAGAATAACCCTTTTCCAGCAGATGGAAGAAGTCCTACATAAAGAGGTGCCCGCTATGCCGCTTTTTTATTACAAAGAAAGACTGGCCTACCAACCATATCTGCGGAACTTAAAGCCCCAGACTTCTGGTTTGTTTTTTGTTAATCTGAGAAACGTTTGGCTGGACCGATGATCAGCTTGAAAAAGGTTCGTTTTTCCATCACTGCCCAGCTGGCCTTCTGGACCTCGGTCATTCTGGTGCTGTTGATTTTCAGTCTTCTTTTTGTCATCCAGAACCGAGAAGTGAAGTCCATCATTGCGGAGAAAAAGAGTCGCGGGCTGGTCATGGTCAGGTACATTGCCGAGATGAATGCCCGTCGGCTGGTGCTCTGGGAATTATCCGACATTGACGAGAACATCCAGGGGCTTATCCGGGATGACCTGAGCTATATCATTTTTTATGACCGGGATGGCCGTCCGGTAGTGGTGAGCGAAAGCATCGCTAACAATCTGGAAGTAATCAACCGCACCAGTTGTGCCGGCCAGGTAGGGCCGGATGATGTTTTTTATAATAATTACCGCCTGGTAGAAAACGGCCGGGAACAGGAAGTTATGGAAGTGGAAATCCCGATTTACATCAGGGGGTCGGATATAAAATGGGGTTCAGTCAAAATAGGCTTAAAGCTGGAAGATGTTAAGGTGCGCATCCAGAAGACCAGACTGGTGATGGCTGGCTTTGGGCTGGCGGCCCTGATTCTTACTCTTTTGAGCAGTTTGCTGATGGCCCGGCGCATTACCCAGCCCATCCGAAACCTGGTGGAAGGAACCCGGAGAATCTCAAAGGGAGATTTTACCTACCGGATTCCAGTCATTTCTGAAGATGAAATTGGTGATTTAACCAGAAGCTTTAATGAGATGGCTGAACAGTTACTTCAGGCCAGACAGAAGACCGAAGAAGCCAACCGGCGTCTGGTCCAGGTGGAGAAGCTGGCTTCTATTGGTCGCCTCTCCGCCACCATTGCCCATGAAATTCGTAACCCTCTAACCTCGGTAAAATTGAACATTCAGAAACTGGCGGAAAGCGAAAAGCTAGACGAAACAGAAAAAGAACATCTGGCCATTGCTCAGGAGGGGATTGAACAGATTGAAAAATTCATCAAAGAATTACTGAGCTTTACCAGAAGCAGCAAATTACAGCCTGATTATTTTTCCATGGAAGAAATCATTCAGGCTTCTCTCAAAATGTTGCGTCCCTCTCTGGAGGAAAAGAAAATCAGGATAACGCTGGAGGTGGAGAAGGACCTGCCTCCGGCTTATGTTGATGCTGATAAAATCCGTCAGGTTCTGGTAAATATTCTGCGTAATGCCTATGAAGCTGTAGAAGAAGGGGGGCAGATTGAGATATCTCTGAGGTTGAACCGGCAAAAAGACCGCCCCGGTTTTGAAATTCTCATCAGCGATAACGGTTGTGGCATTCCGGAGAAGGACTGGGAAAACATCTTTGAGCCCTTCTTTACTACCAAGAGTTCAGGGGCCGGGCTGGGCCTGGCTAACGCCAGGCGCATCCTGGAGCAACACGGAGGAAGCATCAGAGTGGTTAAAAAAGAAGGTCCGGGGAGTTGCTTCCTCATCACTCTCCCCCTGGAACCATCTGTTAAGGAGAAATAGCCATGCCTAACATTTTAGTGGTAGAAGATGACCCTCTGGTCAGCAAAACTCTGGTTTCTCACCTCAAGAAAAAAGGTTTTGAGGTCAGACTGGCTGAGACAGGTGAAGAGGCTCTGGCCATGTTTCGTGAATTCCAGCCGGAGTTGATGTTGCTGGATGTGAAACTACCTGATATGAATGGTCTGGACCTTCTCAAACAGATAAAAAGCGAGAATAAAAAGGTTTCTGTCATCGTCATGACCGCTTTTGATGACATGAAAACCACGGTGGACGCCATCAAATCCGGTGCTTTTGAGTACCTGGTCAAGCCTCTTGATTATTTAGAGCTGGACCTGACCATAGAGAAAGCCCTGCAGATGAAAGCCCTGGAAGAAAAGGTCAGTTATCTGATTGAAGAAAAGCAGAAAGAATACCAGATTGATAACATCATCGGGCGCTCCCCGCAGATGAGAGAGGTCTTCAAGATGATTGGTTCTGTGGCCAACACCAGAACTAACGTGCTTATCCAGGGAGAAAGCGGCACGGGCAAAGAACTGGTGGCCAAAGCTATCCATTATAACAGCCCCTTCCGGGATGAACCTTTTATTGTTATTAATTGCTCAGCCATTTCCGATACCTTGCTGGAATCAGAGCTTTTTGGCCACGTGAAAGGTGCTTTTACCGATGCGGTTACAGAAACCAGGGGCAAGTTTGAAATTGCCGGTAAAGGCACGCTATTCCTGGATGAGATAGGTGATATTTCCTTTAACCTGCAATCCAAATTGCTCAGGGTCATTGAGACGCGGGATTTTATGAAGGTTGGCGGAGAGAAAATCCTTAAGACCGAAGCTCGCATCATTGCCGCGACTAACCGGGATTTAAAGGAGCTGGTGGCTCAGGGCAAATTCCGTGAAGACCTTTATTACCGGTTAAAAGTGGTGGAAATTTTCCTGCCTCCGCTGCGAGAAAGAAAAGAAGACATCCCGGACCTGGTTGCCTACCTGCTGGAAAAAATTAACCGGGAGTTGAAGAAGAATGTGCGTAAAGTGCCGCCCGAGGTAATGGAGTATTTGATGAACCAGCCCTGGAAGGGGAATGTGCGCGAGCTGGAGAATGCTCTCACCCGGGCGGTAATTCTGGCCAAAGGAGATGTGATCTTAAAAGAACATCTGCCCTTTGAACCGGGCGGAGAAAAGGCGCCGGCGGAAAAGTCTCCCATCCCCCGGGAACTTATGCCCCTGTGGGAAGTAGAAAAAAGGTACATCCAGTACGTTCTGGAAGTTACCAAAGGGAGCAAAACCAAAGCCTGTCAGATTCTGGAAATAAGCCGTCCCACCCTGGATAAAAAGATTAAGGATTATAATTTGAAAGTAGAAACATCGGATTGAAAAAGACGGTCAGAAAATTTCCGGCGGCAGGCAGTATTTGTAAAAAAAATTAACATCTGGAAAAAATATTGACATTTTTCCCCTTCCTTTTTTCTTCTCGTATCTGTAGTTTTTAAAGAAATCTGGCACAAATCCTGCTTTATCATAAAAAGTCAGGATAGGTTTATGAAAAGAATAGTAATTGTCGATGATGACGAGTTCATTAGAAAGACATTCTTTCTGCTTTTTTCCTCTCGTTATAATGTCTACCTGGCCCGGGATGCGGCTGAAGCTTTAGCCCGTTTCCAACATACGCCAGTGGACCTGATTATCACAGACCTGAGATTGCCCCAGAAAAATGGTTTACAGATGATTCAGGAGTTCAGGCAGGCCGGTTATCAGGGGAAAATCATCCTGATCACTGCTTATGCCGAGCAAATCCGACCCGAGGAATTGGCCAGTGCCGGAGTGGATAAATTTTTCGTTAAACCTCTGGACCTGAAACTAATAAACGAAACGGTGGACAAGCTTCTGCTGAACGGTCAGCCTTAGGTTTAAAAACATTCTGCGGCGCGGGTGAAATCATAACCTCTGGTTTATATTTTTGAAAGTATTTCCCTGGCCGCTTAACAAACCTTTACTTTCATTGTAGACTTTAAACCATGAAAGCAGCCCCAGAGTGTTTTGTCTGTCTGTTAAGCCAGGCTTTAAGAACTTCACGCCTCCTGGCTCTTGACCAGGGGCAAACTCAGTCGCTTCTGAGGCAGAGTTGTTCTTTTCTGGCCACCACGGATTTTGACCGTACACCACCTGAAATCTCTGAAGACCTTTATCATCTGTTCTATCGTCTGACCGGGAACCCGGACCCCTACTACCATTTAAAAAGAGAAAGCATAGAAAAAGCCAGGGAACTTTACCCGGAGCTGAAGAAAAAAGTCAGCGAAGCGGCTGACCCTTTAAAAGCTTCTCTTAAAGTTTCTCTGGCAGGGAATGTGATTGATTTTGGGGCCGGGGCCGTGGCTGACTGGGCCAGCCTGGAATCTTTTCTGAACCCCGGTCAACTGGAAATTGACCACTATGAATGGCTTAAAGAAGACTTGAAGAGGGCCAGAAAAATCATTTTCCTCGGCGACAATGCTGGAGAAACGGTTTTTGACCGTTTATTTCTTGAACAGCTTGAGCGGAAAGTAATCTATGCTGTCCGGGAAAAACCGATCATCAATGATGCTACGCTGGAGGAAGCAAGGCTATCCGGACTGGAAGAGGTAGCGGAACTGGTCTCTTCCGGCTGTCAGGCTCCGGGCACGGTGCTTAAAAGCTGCCATCCAGGTTTCTTAAAGCTCTTATCTGAGGCGGACCTGATATTGGCTAAGGGCCAGGGGAATTTTGAATGTCTGGAGCAAGAGAGAGGTCCTTTTTATTTTCTGCTTAAGGCTAAGTGCGAGGTAGTGGCCCGCCATCTGGGAGTAAAACCAGGAAGTCTAGTGTTGACCCGTTCCAGGAATTTTTCACCCAGGTACCTTGAGTCGTAAAAAATTTTTACACCGCTTGTAATATTTTTTATAAGATTTTTTCCCAGAAATGAGCTCCTTCCCCTTGGTGAGTTTGGCACGGAGTTTGCATACTATAATAATGGATGGCGAAGATGAGGAAAGTAGCGAGAACCTGGATGAAAAAAGCGAACATACTTCATATAGATATAATAGCTGGGTTGGGGAGGGAGGTTTCCATCCATAAAAAAGCCAACTCCGAAACTCCCTCCCTTTTTTATTATCAGGAAGATGAGCGCACCCAAAAATTTATAAATGCCTCCTTTTTGCCCTTCTTTGCCCTTCTTTCCATTCCCCCTTCCTTCAATTAAATCAGAGGGGTGCACGGCGGCACCCCTCTCTTTCTTTTTTTAAAGACAAGGTAAAAAACTCGCCAGTTTATTCTTTTGACCAGAGTAACTGAGAAAGGTGAGCCTTGAGGCTATCTCTGACCTGGCTTCTGTTCTCCGGAGTCAGCTGGATGATTTCGGCTTCGGGCCTGGATTTAATTTGTTCTATATAAGGGGTGCCCAGCAGGGCTACCGTAGCCAGCAGAGGTGGGCCTTTTTCTATCAGGCTGAGAACCAGCTCCCGGAAGTATTCTGAAAGGCATTCCATTTTCCCTATTTCATCCAGGATTACGAGTTCATTTTCAGGCTGAGTAAGAGAAAGACGGGTGAGAAATTCCTCAAAGCCCCTGATGTCAACCCGGTATTTTCCTACTCTAAAGGGGGTATTCAGGTGGACATGGCTTAGCAGCCGGCGCTCGCCGTTAAGGCTTATTAATTCAAACCCCACCCGCTGGCCTTTTTCTCTGATTTCCCGGGTCACAAACCCGGCCATTTTTATCTGGCCTGCCCATTCTCTGATGAGGCTTTCTATGAGAGTCGTTTTGCCGCAGCCCGGCTGACCGGTGAGGAGAACGACAAATTTCTTTCTGGTCATAGGACAAGACTAACTGAACCCTTATTTTTTTCTCTATTGATGATAAATCCAGTTTACTTCGTTTACAACTGATTTTGTGGTGGCCATCAATTTTAGGCTTTTGTTTCTCAGCTTTGATTTTTTATATTTTATCTTATGAAATGAATTGCACGCCGGCGCCGTTTTTACTAAACTCATAAGAAGAGAATTTGGCAGAGATTAACATAAAGGACGCTCAAAAATGAGAAAAAAAACATTTTCTTCCCTGGTCGTTGGTTTTCTGATGCTATTACTTCTTTTCAGCCTGAGTTCTGCTTACTCCAGAACAGAGCTGGAAAGAAGGCGGCTGGCTTTGATGGACAGCGTCCAAGAAGGCCTGATCATCCTTTTTGCCAGCCCGGGAAATTCCGGGGCGGGTCATTTCCGTCAGGACAATGATTTTTATTATCTGGCCGGCAGTGAAGATGCTGGGGCCATCCTGGTGCTTAATGCTTCTACCAGAGAAAGTTTTCTTTTTGTTCCCCAGAAAACTGACCGCGAAAAGATGTACGAGGGCGGCAACAGCCTGGATGACCCGGAAGCCAAGGAAAAATTAGGCCTTAAAGCCATCTACCCGGTAAGTTATTTTGAAGAATTTCTGGCCAGGGTGGCGGCCAGACC
>JBBIRN010000050.1:0-11193 GCA_037441785.1 Candidatus Aminicenantota bacterium
GACTTTTACCCTCCTTTTCTTAATTTAACCACCTTCATAGCCACGAGCCTTATAGCGGGTAGCACCTCATATGTCCAGCCCAGGCTCAGTCCAGTTTTAGTTCCTGGCCCAGGCTGATTTTTTTCCCATATTTAATGCTGTCTTTCTATATCAGTCAGACGAAAAATAGGATAAAATTTTAATGCCGGAAGGTGCGATAAAATGGCTTCAGACCGAAAAAAAGAAAGAGACCAGAAAACAACTGCCCCGGACCGCAACCGGCTCCAGCTCTGGCGGGAAGAAATTTCCAGCCTTCTGCCTGAGGCCATGCTCAAAGATTCTTATCATGTCCGGGAAAGGCTGGTTCGGCTTCTGGCCTCAAACCTTCCCCTAAAAAACCCGGCTCGGGCCGAAGAAATCCTGCTCAAGTTGAAGGAGAGGCTGGAAAAATCCTCCGAAGAAAAAAGAGCCCGACAGCGGAAAAAACCTCGTCTCTTCTACCCGCCTGAGCTTCCCATAACCCGCTACCGTCAAGAAATTGTGCAGGCTATAAAAGAAAACCGGGTGATAATAGTCTCCGGAGAAACCGGCTGCGGTAAAAGCACCCAGCTGCCGAAAATGTGCCTGGAAGCTGGCTGTGGTCTGGCGGGGAAAATTGCCTGCACTCAGCCCCGCCGTCTGGCAGCCATGACCATTGCTCAGCGTCTGGCTGATGAGCTCCATCAACCGGTGGGCAAAGCGGTTGGCTTTAAGATTCGTTTCCAGGACCGCACCTCCCCCGAATCCTACATAAAAATTCTGACTGATGGTATGCTGCTGGCAGAAACCCAGGGAGACCGGCTGCTTACCGAATACGACACTATCATCATAGACGAAGCTCATGAGCGCAGCCTGAATATTGATTTTTTAATCGGCCTGTGCCGGCACCTGCTGGAAAAACGACCGGAGCTAAAGCTCATCATCACCTCGGCTACTCTGGAAGTAGAAAAATTTGCCAGAGCTTTCTCCAACCCACCTGTCTTTCAGGTGAGCGGAAGAATATACCCGGTGGAAGTTATGTACTTTGAAGCTGATGCCCAGCGCCGGAAAAAAGAAGAACCAGATTACCTGGACCTGGCCGTGGAGGCAGTGGATTTCCTGAAAAAAGAAAAACCGCCAGGAGACATCCTGGTTTTTATGCCCACCGAGCAGGATATCCTGGAAACCTGTCAGCGCCTACAGGGCAAACATTATCCAGACTCGGTTATTCTGCCACTTTTTGCCCGGATGCCGGCTCACCAGCAGAGGCAGATTTACACTATCAAGCAGGGCAAAATTGTGGTGGCCACGAACGTAGCCGAAACTTCACTGACCATTCCTGGCATTCGTTACGTAGTGGATACCGGGCTGGCCAGAATTTCCCAGTACCAGTCTGCTTCTGGCATCCACAGCCTGCCCATCACGCCGATTTCTCAGGCCAGTGCTGAGCAGCGCAAGGGTCGCTGCGGCCGGGTGAGCGAAGGTCTGTGCCTGCGGCTTTATTCAGAAGAAGACTTCCGCTCCCGGCCCGAGCATACTCCACCAGAAATTCTGCGCAGCAATCTGGCGGAGGTCATCCTGCGCATGCTGGACCTGGAACTGGGCGACCCGCTGAAGTTTCCCTTCATAGATCCTCCCTCACCGCGAAGTGTGCGCGATGGGTACCGGGTGCTGGTGGAGCTGGGCGCTGTCAGTCAGAAGGAAGGCGGCGGTTACGAGCTAACGCCCCTGGGCCGCAAAATGGCCAGGCTGCCCCTCGACCCGAGGCTTTCGCGTATGCTGCTGGAAGCTGAAAAGCGCGGCTGCCTGGAAGAGGTGGCCGTCATTGCCGCTGCTTTGAGCATCCAGGACCCGCGGCTCCGGCCTCTGGACAGAGCCGCCGACGCTGACCGTGTGCAGTCGGTGTTCCAGCATCCCGAGTCTGATTTTCTAACTTTCATCAACATCTGGCAGGCCATGAAGGCTTCCCTTAGCAGTGCCGCTTCGGGCTCAGCCAGTGCGGCCCTGAAAAAATTCGCCCGCGATTATTTTATGTCCTACAACCGGCTCCGGGAATGGCAATTTGTTTATGAACAAATCCTGGAAATTCTGGAAGAGCAGAAAATAAAAATCCGGCCTGAAAAACCCCAATTAGCTGCCCCGGGTAGCTCTGACCGCTACTCCGCCATCCATAAATCCATCCTGAGCGGGTTTATTTCCCACCTGGCTGCTCATAAAGAAAAAAATCTCTATGAAGTGGCTCGTGGCCAGGAAGCCATGCTCTGGCCAGGTTCGGCTCTGTTCAAAAAGCCAGCCTCCTGGGTGGTGGCCGCAGAGCTTGTCCGCACCAACCGTCTTTATCTCCGCACCGTAGCCCGCATCAACCCGGCCTGGGCTGAAGAATTAGCCCCGCATCTTTGCCGCTATTCCTACCAGGACCAGTACTGGGATGTAAATCGCGGCGAGGTGAGAGCCAAAGAAATAGTCAGTATTTTTAACCTGACCATCATTCCTGGCCGCGACGTTCCCTTTGGCCCCCAGGACCCCAAAATTGCCCATGAAATCTTTATAGAAGAAGCCCTGCTCAAAAACCAGGTCAAAAAAAAGTATGATTTTCTGGAGCATAACCACCGTCTGGTGAATAAAATCCGCTTGCTGGAAGAAAAGCTTCGTCAGCGCAACATCCTTATTCCAGAGCATTATCTTTTTGATTTTTATTCTGGCCGTCTTCAGGGGGTCTACAACCTTAATGGCCTGGAAAGCCGTCTTAAAAACGCGGGCGGTGATGATTTTCTTCGCCTTAAAGAAGAAAATCTTTACCTGACCAGGCCGCCTGAAGAGTTGGTCGGGCAGTATCCTGACAGCCTTAAAATCCTCGGACATACTTATGAACTCCGCTACCGGTTTGCTCCCGGCGAAGAGGATGATGGCGTGACGGTGGTGGTACCCAGAAATCTGGTGGACATCATTCCGGAAGAACTACTTACCTGGCCAGTCCCGGGGATGATGAGAGAGAAAATAGAAGCGACCCTCAAAGCCCTGCCCAAAGAATACCGCAAACTCCTGCAACCCGTCTCGGAAAAAGCCGAGCTTCTAACCAAGGAACTCAAGCCAGCCAGTGTTTCGTTTTTCACTGCTCTCTCTGTTCTCATTAAAAATAAGTTAGGTGTGGAAATTCCCAGGACAGTCTGGGAAAAGCTGGAAATCCCCCGCTACCTTAAAATGCGCATCTCGGTGGTCAACGAAAAAGGTGAAGAAATTTTAAGCGGCCGAGACCTGGAATTTCTGCGTCAGATGCTGAGCGCCAGAGGGAAAAAGCCGGCGGAAGAAGAATCGCCGGGCTGGCAGGAAGCCAGAATTAAATGGGAAAGGGAAGAACTTGGGAACTGGGATGAAAAGCTTCCAGAAATTCCAGAAGAAATTGCCATAGATGATTTTTTGAAAGGTTACCCCGGGCTACAGGCTGAGGGGGAAAGGTTAAAACTCAAACTTTTTAAGAACCAAAAAGAAGCTCTAAAGTCTCACCTTCAGGCCATAGAGGCCATCCTCAGTGGCCAATTCCAGAAGGATTTAAATTTCATAGAGCGAAGCTACATCTGGCCTGAGGAAGTAAAACCGCTTCTTTTATTCTTCGGTGGAGAAGGAGCTCTGAAAGAGAGCCTCCTCAGCCGGGTGAAAAAGGAAGTGTTTCAGAAGAATTTCCGGCGGCTGGAGGAACTACAGCGCTTCATCAAGGAGAAAGCTCTTAAAGAACTTTTTGAAAAGAGCCATCTGCTTTTTACGGCTGCGGTAGAAACCCTGCAGGAATATCGCCGGACCAGAGAGACTATCCAGAGCATTGAAGAAGCACATAAAAAACTTAAGGTCAGTTCTACCATGCCCGCCATCTTGAAAGAAGAGCTGGAACGGCTGGTGCCGAGAAATTTCCTGAACCTCTACCCGCTGGATTTCCTGGTTCAGTTGCCGCGTCTGGTGAAAGCTCTGGGAGTTAGAGCTGAAAGGGCCCGGCTTTCAGCGGAAAAAGACCGGGCCAAAGCGGCCCAGGTGGAGCCGTTTGAAGCTGAATATGCCAGGCTTGCCCGGCTTCTCGGTAGAGAGTGTTCCGCTGAAAAAGAGAAGCTCCTTTTTGACTTGCGCTGGATGATTGAAGAATTTAAAGTTTCTCTTTTTGCTCCTGAAATTAAAACCGCCTTTCCCGTGAGCGCCAAAAGGCTGGCGGCTAAAATCAAAGAAATAGAAGCTATCTGGAAAGAAGAGTAGGAGAAATTGAAAGTCTGAATCTCAGGGCTGAATTTTTCAAACCGTCAGGGACTGGTTTGACATTAACACTTTTAAAAAATAGGATTTAAGCTGAGCGATTTTCCAGATTAAGACGGAGGAGACCATGGCTGAAGAAACAAAGGCTCAAGAAACGGTTAATTTGACGGAAGAAAAAAAGATCCGGCCGAGGCAGCTTAAGAAAATGATCGGTCAAGAATTATGCCTTTCTGACTGGCTAACCATGACTCAAGAAAGAATAAATGCTTTTGCTGACTGCACCGAAGACCATCAGTGGATTCATGTGGATGTGGAGAGGGCCAAACAAAGCCCGCTAAAAAGCACTATTGCGCACGGCTTTTTGCTGCTCTCGCTGCTGCCCTATTTTCTGGCTCAATCACCCCTGGCCAGAATTAAGGTAAAAATGCTTTTTAATTACGGTCTGGACCGGGTCAGGTTTATTACGCCGGTCAAACCAGGTGACCGCCTCAGAAACCGGGCTGTGCTCAAAGAGATCAGACGAAAAGGCTTCCGACGCTGGCTGGTGAAAATTGAGAACACCCTGGAAATTGAAGGAAGCCCACGGCCGGCCCTGGTCGCCGAACTTCTGGTCTTCATCTTTTTCTAATAATAATAAAAACCAATCAGGCAATGCATAACCTCGGGATTAACTGGTAGTTAGGGCTCATCCCTCAAGATGAGAGTGCCAGCATTCTTATAAACCAGCAATTTTCCCTGATATTTATATCGCAATTTGGGTCATGGGCCACCGCATAGACAATGTTCCCCGCATCATCCGTCACAATGCGGGTAGAGCCAATCTGGTCGGTGGTGTAGGAAGACCTGTAAGAAAACATTATTTTACCGCCAGTCTTCAATTAAATTGGCAAAAAACTTCATCTGCTTGCATCAGCGCTATAACTCATTTTCCAATATACGAATACAATAATCTCTAACTCTCCTTAGCTCCGGGTCAGTTACACTCTTTAATGCCTCTATTCTTTTTATTAAATCATACCGTTCATACTTTTGATACTTGTCCGTCCCTCCTAAAAAAATTGGCTTTTTAACACTCGTTAACAAAAAAAATGGCTCTGTACCAGTCCCTACTGATTTATTGATATCTTCTTTAAATATGGTCAGGTACAACTCGGGGTTTAGCCGGACAAGCTCTCCGAAAATTCCAAGAAGAGCCTCTGCAATAGCTCCATCCGAAAAATCTAAAAGCTTTCTGGCAAACAAGGCCATGAATCTGTTGCCTGTAAATATCTCATACTCAATTATCCAACTCCTCTCTCCTTCGAGTACGCAATAAAAAAGTAATTTATTTACCAATGATATATTCTCTGGATCATCCCTACTTAGAATAGGATATATCGTTTCTTTGATAATCTGAAAGTTCTCAGCCGTGGGATTATTTAAGAAAATATCTATAATTTCTTCTGCTTCTTCTAAGGTTAGCTTTTTATTAACCTGGCCTTCATGGCTGATTGCTATCATATCCGAGCTGCAAATTGATAATATTATCAGTAGAGATAATATAACTGAAAAGTTAAAATAGCTCTTTTTTAACCTTTTCATTTTTAACCCCCTTAATTAAAATAATAAATTATACCTATACCACCGATATAATCAATATATCCTACCCACTGCCACTCACAATATACTTTTCCCTTTTCTACCTTAACACTTGTCTTGTGAGGAGCACGACTTAACCATTCAAGTTGAAACCAGGCGCTAAAGATCAAATCAAGAGCATAATCGGTTAAAATAGCCTTTCGAAGGTCTTGGCCACCTGTTAGATTCCCCCCCTTATCAAATCCCTTTCCAATAAGTATACATCCCTTAGTGTCTTCGGTTGTGCTCCCTCCGTGGACGAAAATGCCTTTATGAGAACCGGTATTTTGAAGCCACAAGACCCATATATCCTCTTTATCCTTTCTATCCCAATAATACAAAATTGCCTCATAATCACCTTCTGGAATGCAGCTGATATAGTTTTTATTGCCCATCCAGGGAAGTTCAAGCGTGTCGCCTTCTATAGTTAAATACTTACCCTCAAATCTAAAATGTCCGAAAGTCCCTGTGGGGCCAGAAATGGTTCTGGTGATTATCAATCTACGTGCTTGTCCTCCGGAAATATCGACGTAATTAATCGGGTTCCCCAGGCAGTAGGCATACAGATTCCAGCGCTGGGGGTTGTAGAGAGCTCTGTCGGTGGGAATAACCGGGTCGAAGCTCAGGAAGCGGTAGAGGGTGGGGTCGTTGGAGCACACGCTCAAATTATCCCCTGTTTATTATTAACCTTAAAGTTAATTAGTTCGTTCAGCTTCTTTTGGGAGCAATTTCTTTAAGGATGGCAATGGTGCGGTCTAATTCTTCAATGGAATTGTAGATGTGCGTGGACTGTCTGACGCCATAAACCTCGCCCATGGAGCGGGGCCTGATTTTAGCCCGCTTCCAGAGTTCATCCTGAATGAAATTACCGGTCAAGCCTTCTATTTTATAAACGGTGATGCCCGCGGCCATCTGCGGATGAAGCGGAGTGAAGATTTTGATGCCGGGCACTTCCTGAAGTCTTGTCCGGAGATAATCGCCAAGAGCTTTAATCCGGGCATAAACCCGCTCTGGCCCCAGTTCAAAATGAAAATTTAAAGCCTCATCCAGACCCATCAGCAATGACAGATTACCGGTGCCTCGCTGACTAAGGCGGTAGCCATCGTCATCATGGTTGTCCCACTGGGCGCTGGCCAGCGTGGTCCAGACCTCCGGTGCCCTTTCTTTCTTGAGATAAAGAAACCCATTTCCAGCCGGAGCACACAGCCATTTATGGAAACTGCCGTAATAGGCATCGCAACCTATCTCTTTGACGTCAACCTTGATGTGGCCAACGGTCTGGGCACCATCAATCACGGTGAAAATTCCGCGCCTCCTGGCTTCCGCACAAATTTCTTTCACCGGCAAAATCGCTCCACTTCCAGTGATTAAATGGGGAATGGCAATGACTCTGGTTTTTGGTCCCATAGCCTTAACAAAAGTCTCAATGACTTCTTCGGGCGATTTAATGGGTTTTCCCAGATGAAGCTGCCGGTAAACAACCCCGTGGCGTTTGGCTGCCAGCTTCCAGCCGCACTCCCCACCTGGATGTTCCTGGTCAGTGCCCAAAACTTCATCGCCAGCCTTGAGATCCAGACCGTTGGAAATGTAATTCATGCCGGCGGTGGCATTTTCAGTAAGAGCCAGCTCTTTGACGTCGCAATTAATCAACCGGGCAGCTTTCTGCCTGATTTCGGTCCAGGGCTGGTAACCCGAAATCCAGTCAGCCCCGTAGTAATCCCACTCAGCAATTTTTTCGGCCGTAAGCCGCAAATGGTTAACCGTGCGCTCAAACACCCGCCGGGGCATAGCTCCCAGGGTGCCGGTGTTAAAAAAGCTCATCTGCGGGTCAAGCATAAATTCCTGCCGCACTTTCTGCCAGAATTCCTTTTCTTGCATCTCATTAAATTTCGGATTAACCATTTTCTTTACTCCTTGAATGGTCCGGCCGGCCAGGCTTAAAGGAAAGACAAACAGGGCTGAGGCCGAAAAATTTTTTATAAATTCTCTTCTGGAAACCATGATTTTAACCAATTTATTTATTTTGTCTTTCTTCGCTCACATCAATTATCGGTGCATTATTTTATCACTCTTTAACAAGACTCCAAATAAAGATTATTATTTTTTTATCTTCCTCGAATTTCAGTTGAAGATTACTAATAAATTTTCTTTATTTCAAAAAATAATGGCTGTTATCTCTCGTACGATTTTTCAATGGCCTGATAGACCAGCGCCCGGAACTTATTCTGCAGGTCGGCGCAGCTGGCCGGCACGGGCAAAAGCTGGGTCATAAAGACAGCCACCAATTTTTCTGCCGGGTCAACCCAGTAGGTGGTAAAGTAAGCCCCGCCCCAGCCGAAGGCGCCAATCGAACCTGGGAGCCCTGAGGTCCCAAGGTTCTTAATCACCCAGAATCCCAGGCCGAATCCCTGCTTTCCGCCAGAATAAAGCTGGCCAGCGTGGTCAGCTGTCATTAACTCAACAGACTTCGGGCTCAAAATCCTAGCCCCTCCGAGTTCGCCGCCGTTAAGAAGCATCTGCAGGAAGCGGGCATAATCTTCTGCCGTGGCTACCAGTCCGGCTCCACCTGAGTAGCATTTTCGGGGTCCATAGATATAAGGACTTTTAGCCGTGTCTTCAATCACCTTGATTTGCCCTTTTTCATCCGCACCATAAGCCGGGGCCAGGCGCGAAGCCTTGCTCTCTGGTAAAAAGAAGCAGGTATCTTTCATACCCAGCGGACCCGCAATCCGCTTTTCCACAAACTCAGCCAGGCTTTGGCCAGAAACAACTTCCACCAGATAGCCAAGAATGTCGGTGTTATATCCGTAAACAAAACGTTCACCCGGTTGAGCATCAAAAGGCAGTTTAGCCAGCTTCTTTACCACTTCCCCGATGGTCATATCTTTATCCGTCAGGTACCAGCCGTGTATTCCGGCTTTGAGGTATTCTTCCTCAGCCGGGCCATCGCCGTAGGAAATACCGGCGGTGTGAGTGAGGAGGTCGCGAATGGTAATCTGGCGTTTGGCCGGCACCACACTGTAGCCCTTTACCCCTTTGCCTTCAGCTTGAACAGCCACGTAGGTTTCTTTAAATTCAGGAATGTACTTGGAAACCGGGTCATCCAGAAGGATTTTTCCTTCTTCCATCAGCATCATCACGGCCACTGAAGTCACGGCCTTGGACTGTGAGGCAATGCGGAAGATGGCATCAAGGGGCATCGGGTCCGGTTTATCAAGCCTGAACTTGCCAAAGGCCCGGTGGTAGGCCACTTTGCCATTTCTGGCGATGAGCACGACCATACCCGGCGCGCCTTTCTCATCACAATAGCTTTGAAGCACGCGGCCGAGCCGCTCCAGGCGCTCAGCCGACATCCCAACTTCAGACGGTTTAACCCTGGGCAGTTCATAGGCAAAAAGCGATAGGCTCAGGCTGAAAACAATTAGTGCGAAGACTAATGACCGAAACAGGTTTTGACGGCCAGCACCAGAAATCCTGCTTCCTTCTTTTTTTATTATGACTTTACTTTGATTGAGTAAATTAGTTTTTTGTTTTTGTCTTCCGATAGTCGCCATTTTTTTACTCCTTCTGATTTTTCGCTCTCACCTATTTAACAAATTTTTATACCTGAAATCAAATAAATGTTTAAATAATTTCCTTTAACTTCCGCGTCAGCGGCGAAATAACCGGCTGGAGTAAAAAAAGATTATAACCGGTAAGACCAATGGACTCTCCCAACAACAGCCTTGCTCTTTCAGAAAGCCTCCCTGATCCCTCCTGAACAGCCCCTTTAACACTGCTTGCCTAACCTTCATCTCTAACTTCATGTCATTTCCTTCCAGCTAATTTCGCTCCAATATTTAAGGGATTTATCGGCCCAAGAGCAATATAATTTCGTGTAGATTTTCTCGTGAGGCAACGAATCATTTTGGTATAGATTTTAAATGAGGCAATCCGGATTATTGACCAGAACAGACCGGCCGTAATATACTCCAAGCATGAAACCTGAGGCAGCAGCCTGGAGCGAACAGAAGCATAAAGATAGAATCTGGGAAATTGATTTTCTGCGTGGTCTGGCCATCATCCTGATGGTTGGCTACCATCTTCTCTATGACCTGGGAGATTTTGTTGGGCTGAAAAAATTTCTGGGTTTTTCCACAGATTTAACCACCCCCGCCTGGGTGGCAGCCCAGAATTTTTTTGCCGGACTTTTTGTTGTCCTGTCGGGTATCAGTTCCACTTTCAGTCGGAACAACCTGAGGCGTTTCCTGAAATTTCTGGCTGTAGCTCTGCTAATCACTGCCGCCACCTATGTTTTTGATAGGTCTTCGGTCATTATTTTTGGCATCATCCATTGCCTGGCCGCCTCAGTCCTTATTTACACCCTGGCTTTTCAAAAGCGGAGGCCCGCTACCAGGGCAATCTGGGGAAGTGTTATCATTGCGGGCAGCTTTTTTCTCCCGGCTATACGCAGAACCTTAACCCTTAAAACCAACTGGCTTCTGCCCCTGGGCCTGCCCGGGCCGAGTTTCGCTTCCTTTGATTATTTTCCGCTCGTTCCCTGGTTTGGTGTCTTTTTGCTTGGAACAGCCCTGGGCAAATGGCTTTACGCAGAAAAGAAAAGCTTGATTCACCGGCCACTGCCTGAAACTTTCATCAACTGGTGCGGCCGACATTCCCTGTGGATTTATCTGCTGCACCAGCCAGTGATAATGGGCATCCTCTACCTTCTTGGCTACGTCACCCTCTTTTAAACTGTGTTTTTTAAGCTGTCCGGGCCACACGTCTCTGACGCAGAGTCAATTTTGCCGATACAGATTGCGATACAAGGCATATAAAGGCACATAATTGTTATGAGATGGCAGGAATTACCCCAAATTATGGGCCGCACCGCTGTTTTCCATTCCAGCCTTTTCCTGGCTCGTAACCTTGACTTGTCTGAAATCAGAAGGCAATTATCTTGCTGGACCAAATCAGGAAGCTTAATCCAGCTGCGCCGTGGGGTCTTACACCTTTTCAGAAGATTATCAAAAAAGCCGCGGCCATCTTTTATAAAATCAAGCGACTGAATTTCGGGCCGAATTCCCCATCCTCTCAGATGTTTTTAAGCAGCTTCTGGAAATCGCTTTTTTTGAGGAGCTTCTCCATTTCAAAAAACTGCTTGAGCAGTTGGTTGACTTCCTGAACCGGACGGCCGCTCCCCCGAGCAATTCTGGCCCGGCGGCTGCCGTTGATCAAGCGGGGATTCTCTCTTTCTTCTGGAGTCATTGAGTTGATGATGGCTTCGTAGTGGAGCAATCTTTTATCGTCAAGGTTCAGGTTGCTGACCTGTTTAAAGGGCCCGGACTTGGGCAAAAAGCCCAG
>JBBIRN010000051.1:0-11183 GCA_037441785.1 Candidatus Aminicenantota bacterium
CACCCTGATAATTTTTTCTGTGGTGTCTTCCAGAACTTCACCGGGCTTACTCTCCTCTTTCTCCTTAACGGCAGCCGCCGGTTTAGCTTCGGGAGATTTTTCTTCCGTGGGGTTAGCTGGCTGATTCACGGCCGCCGGCGCTTTCGGTAACATGGTCTCTGGTTTCTGCGCTGGCTTGATAAAAATTAACTGGTAGAGAAAGAGCACCAGAAAAGAAAGAACGATGGCCAGGATTAAGCGTTTTTCCATTGTCTCCTCTTACGGAACAGGGTCAATTCCCCCTTCGTGGAAGGGATGACACCTGAGTATTCTTTTCCCTCCTAACCAGCCCCCCTTTATCAAACCATATTTTTTTATCGCCTGATAAGTATATTCCGAACAGGTGGGGTAATAGCGGCAGTTATGTCCCAGCAGAGGAGAGATTAGCAGTTGATACAATCTTATCATACCGAGAGCTATGTATTTCATCTCAAATCCAATTTTCTTATTCAGCTATTTTTTTAATTGTTTGCCGGTACTCTTCCACCAGCTTTTTCCAGTCCAGCTCCAGGATGTCTTTCTGGGCAATCAGCACCAGGTCTACCGGCCTGAGGAGCAAATTTTTATTTCTCCTGAAAACTTCCCGGAACCATCTTTTTATTCTGTTCCGTACGGCTGCTTTACCAATCTTCTTACTTACCACCACACCCAGTCGGGAAAAACCAAGCTCGTTCGGCTGAAAAACCAGGTGGAAATACTTTCCTCTTATCCGGCAGCCCTTCCTGTATAAATCAATAAATTCAGCCCGTTTCCGGATTCTTTCGCTCGGTCTAAGGCTTTCCTCCATCAGACCGCTAATCTTTTGCGCCCTTTAGCCCTTCTATTCTTTATGACCTTCTGGCCACCCCTGGTGCTCATGCGGACCAGAAAGCCATGGGTCTTTTTTCTTCTTCGGTTATTGGGTTGAAACGTTCTCTTCATTGTCCACTCTCACCAGTAGAATTAAGCTTGTATCTTAAACGAAAACAAGCATTTCTGTCAAGTGTAGAAAACAAGAAGAGAGTGGCTGAACTCTTGACTTCTGCCCCCGATATTTCTGTGGGGGTGTTAAGTGGCAGGCATCCTGCGCTATTTTCTTTTTCCCCTCATATTATCTGATAACCTAAACGACCAACGCCTCAGACATTAACTTAATTTTATAGTGTTGTTGTGTTCCTGTGTAACACGTGTCTGTAACATGAGCTAACCCAAAAGAAGCCTTCCTGCTTTTCCCGACCAACGTTGGCCATTTATCAGGTTAACATCAGCTGTAATTATTTTGCTAACAAGCAGATAAAAGGCATAAACGCCAGGCAAAACGCACTTTAAATTCTCTTGATGTTCTAAATGTTCTAAGCTCGCTCTGTTGCATAAAAGGTGGCCAGGGCCTGATTTTATAAACCATTATTTTCCCGACAAACAAAAGCGCCTTCACCAGAAGGGAAAGCTACAGCTTCATGATAAAAAAATTAAAACACCACCATTCTTTCCCACGAGCCAGCCGGCGTTTGACTATCCTTCGGCCATAAACTATAATTTAAGTCTAATGAATTTCCTAAAAGTAGGCGATAAGGTCATCTACCCCGCTCAGGGATTAGGAATTATAGAAGACATTCAGGAAGAGTCTTTTAACGGCCAGGTTTTCCGTACGCTGCACATCAGGCTTCTCTGCAACAATACCCTGGTTGTTATCCCTTATTCATCCATAGAGGAAATCGGGCTCAGAAAACCACTGCCGGCTAAAGACATTAACAAATTCTTCTCCTTCCTGAAGAAATGTCCGGTAGACATCAACGCTGACTGGAAAGACCGCTACAAGGGAAATTTTGACCTGATGAAATCGGGTCAGCTGGAAGACCTGGCTATAGTCTACAAAACATTATTCTTCCTCAGCCAGACCAAGCCGCTGTCCTTCAGAGAAAAAAAGATGATGGAAAAAGCCCGGGAACTAATCATCAGTGAACTTTCCGCTTCCACCTGCTATCCAGCGGATAAGATTAGCACCCGGCTAAACCAGACCATTGCTGCCTGTTTAAAAGATTTTAAAACGGATTCAAGCTTTTAATCTACCGCCGATGTGGGTTCGCCTAGGTCTTTTTTTGCTTTTTCTGGTGCTGAGTGCACTTTTCTCTTCTTCAGAAACAGCTTTTGTTTCTCTCAACCCCTATACCCTGGAATACCTTGATTCCAAGGGCTCAAAAAAAGCCAGGCTGGTCAAGAAAAGCCTAACCAGAATTAATGACCTGCTGGCCACCATTCTCATCGGCAACACCCTGGTCAACGCCGCCGCCGCTTCCATCGCTACTTCCATTTTTGTCAGCTTTTATCCTAACGATAACCAGGCGGTCATTCTGGCCACGCTTTTCACCACCCTGTTAATCTTAATTTTTGGAGAAATAAACCCGAAAATACTGGCCGCCCACCGTCCGGTAAAAATCTCTTTTCTGACTATTTATTTCATCCGGGCCGTGTATTTTTTGTTCTATCCCCTGATTAAGTTTTTTGGCCTGCTGCCCAGGTTATTCCTGCCGGCCGAGGAAACAAGCGGAAGTGTTTTTGGTCATCATCTGAGTGAGGAAGAAGTCAAACTGGTCATCAGCTCGGGAGTGAAAGGGCTTTCTCGCCTGAGGAAAAAAATGCTGGCCGGGGTTCTGGACCTCAGCCACCGGCCGGTCAGAGAAATTATGGTGCCGAGAACCAGGGTCAAGGCTCTGGAACTCAACTCCACTCTGGAAGAAGTTATCAAAACCGTCCAGGAAAGCGGCTTTTCCCGCTATCCCGTATACCGCGAGACCATTGATAACATAGAAGGGCTTTTCCATGCCAAAGACATTCTTCCCTTTTTAAACTAGGGCCAGGAATTTCATCTGCGAAACTGCCTCAGGAAACCGCTTTTTGTGCCAGAGCTGGCGACCATTGAAAAAGTCCTTCTGCAAATGCAGGAACAGGCCATTCACCTGGCTCTGGTGGTAGATGAATTTGGCAGTTTTGAAGGCATTGTTTCTCTTGAAGACATCATTGAAGAAATCGTCGGGGACATCCGGGATGAGTACGACCGCCAGGTGGAAGACTGGTACCAGAAAATAAGCGATGATGAATACATCATCAAGGGTTCTGCTTCCGTCAAAGAAATCAACGAAAAACTTAACCTCGGCATTCCGGAAAAACAATATTACACTACCCTGGCCGGGTTTTTCCTCTACCACTACGGCCATTTGCCGACGGAGAAAACTTCCATTAGAATAAAGAACCTGAACTTTACCGTGGAAAAAATGATGAAACGCCATCTATCGCTGATAAGGATAAAAATACTTAAGCCTGAAAGCCAGGCCGAGGTCCAATGAAAATCATCGCCACCAACAAAAAGGCTTACCATGACTATGAAATACTGGAGACCATGGAAGCCGGGATCGCCCTGACTGGCAGTGAAGTTAAGTCCCTCAGAGAAGGCCGGATCAGCCTGAAAGATAGCTACGCCAACTTTGATGGCCAAGAGCTCTATCTCGTGGACTGCCATATCAGTCCTTACCTGGCGGCCAATGTTTTTAACCATGATCCCGAACGACCTCGGAAACTTCTTCTCCACCGCCGGGAGTTGAAGCGTCTGGCTGGCAAAATTCAGGAAAAGGGTCTGACCCTCATCCCGACCAAAGTTTATTTCAACGACCGAGGACTGGTGAAAGTGGAGTTAGCTCTGGCCCGGGGCAAGAAAACTTACGAAAAGCGGGAAACTATCAAGAAACGGGATGTGGAAAGAGAAATCAGAAGCGAAATGAAAAAACGCTGGCGTTAAATCAGACCTTAGCTCTCACCAGTTTCCAGGCTAACCAGAGTGCTTCCTTCATGCTCCCCGTCTCTGCTTTTCCCTGTCCGGCCAGGTCATAAGCTGTCCCGTGGTCAGGTGAAGTTCTAAGAAAGGGGAGCCCGAGGGTCAGGTTAACGCCGCTGGTAAAAGAAACCAGTTTGAAAGCCACCAGACCCTGGTCATGGTAAAGGCTGAGCACCAGCCTTTCAGGATGGTCCAGAGCTCGCAGGAAAACTGTATCAGCAGGGAAAGGACCTGAAATCTTAAGCCTACTTCCCGACATCTCCCTGATGACTGGTTTGATTTCCGTTTCTTCTTCAGTTCCTATAGTGCCATCCTCACCGGCATGGGGATTAAGCCCGCAGACGAGGATTTCTTTCACCCCGAACGGCCAGGAACTGAGATTTTTTTCCAGGCTCAACAAAAAACTTTTTATCTTATCCTTTTTTACTTTTTTCAGGGCTTCTCTGAGCGGCAGATGGTGGGTGAAAAGCACCAGCTTTAACCTCTCAGACCAGAAGCTCATCATGCAACCCGGGTAAAGATGTTCAAGGTATTCTGTATGGCCCCGGTAACGCAGTCCAGCCCTGGCCCAGGAAATTTTAGACACCGGCCCGGTTACCAGAGCCTCTAACTCGCCGGCTCCAGCCCGCTCCACCGCCTGCCGGAAAAACGCAAACGAAAGCCGTCCCCCTTCTTCTGTTGGCTGTCCGATAGTGAGTTCCTTGAGCGGCGGGCCGGTTTCCTCCACCACCAGCCTGTTTTCCCTGATTCTTTCTTCCAGCCAGCCAGCGTCCAGTCCCAGCTTTAAAGCCCAGAGCTCTAATATCTTTCTCTGACCGAAAATGATAATCTGCCCTGGAGGCAACTCCTCTTTCTGAAGAAGGCGAAGAATAATTTCCGGGCCGACGCCACCAGGGTCACCCAGGGTTAGCCCGATGCGGGGTGAATTCATTTGTTCTTTTTGCTGGAAGAGGAAGCTGGTTTATCGTCGTTTTCCGCTGTTTCTTCCTCAGTGGTCTGAGCTGAAGAAGCAGAAGAAGATTCCTGTTCTACTTTATAAAGATACTTAACCTGTCGTTTGTAAACCAGCAGGTTGGGAGCATTATCCCGGTTCAGCTTGAAACAGTTTCGGTCATACCATTCTATGTAACCCTCAACCTTTTCCCCGTCAGCAAACACCACCGCCATCAGCGTTTTTCTGTTCATCTGTTTGAGGAAGTAGTAATTTTCCGCGTGGGTATCAGTCGGCGGGGGAGACTTTTTCTTGGCTGCTTCTTTTTCCTTGGCTTCCTTGGTCATCTTTTCTTTGACTTCAGAAAGATTAGGACGGATAAGCTTTCGTTGCATTGAAGCCCTCACTATGAAATAGTACGGAGACTTGATTTAATATTAACACCTAATTTCTTAAATTTCAACAAAAAAATTCAGCTCAACTCTTTTTCTGGATTTTTGACAGAATTCCCGGAAAAAAGTAAAATGAGCCGAAAACGATGAAGAGTTCAAAAAAATTATTCCTGCTGGCTTTTCTGCTCTCTATCCTGACCCTGACCAACATCATCGTCCACGATTTTTTCTGCCATGAAGAGCTGCATCATCTGGTAAGTCCCATCCATCATTCTTTTAACCACCCCTCTTTCAACCTGCTGGATTTTATCGGGGATGGCTTAAAAAAATGTTCTGCTCTTTACCAGTCAGGTCATAAACAGTATTTCGCTAATTTTGTCCCTTCCATCTTTCATCCTCCTGATTAATTTACTGGCTGATTTTCCGCGCCAGCTAAATCAGGAGGTAACCAATGTTTTTCTTGATTGTGCTTCTTTGCTTCAGTTCCGTAAACATCCAGGTAGCGGAACAGAAGGAATCTTTCTCTCTTTCTCTGGAACAGGCTGTGGAAATGGCCTGGCAAAGAAACCCGGCTCTGCAGTCCCTGGCTCAGGAAGTAAACTCCACCCTGGCTCAGACCATGATTGACACCTCACTCCCGGACTCTGAAATCGGGTTAGAGGCTGTTGGGCTCAGGGTTTTAAACACTCAGACAATAGAAAAAGAATACAGCTTCGGTCTCAGTCAGTATCTGCCTTTCCCCGGAAAGCTGCGCCTGAAAAACAAAATCGGCCTCACCAATCAGGAAGAAGCCAGACTGAAGCTGGAACAGGAAAAAATCCGGTTGGCCACAGAAGTTAAAAAAGCTTACTACCTGTGCCTTTTCCACCAAAAAGTTGTAGGCACCTGGGAGAAAAACCTTAAACTTCTGGATGACCTGCAGGAAAGCGCCATTTCCCTCTATGCCGTGGGCAAAGTTTCCTACGAAGATGTTCTGAGGATTAAGATAGAAACAGCCCGTGCGAGGAACGAACTTTTTCAAGCCCGGCGGGATTTAAACACCAGCCTGCTGGAGCTTCAGCGTCTGCTCGGTCTTAAAGCCGAAGCGGAAATCAAACTGACTTCCCCCCTGGCTTATCAGCCACTGGCCGGCACACCCGAGGAACTGGTAGAAAAGGCCAGGCTTTCCAGTCCGGCGCTTAAACTGGCGGCCCGACAGAGAGAAAGGGCCGAGCTGCTGGTCCAGCTGGCGGACAAGAGTAAACTACCAGATTTTGTGCTCGGTTTTTATGCTCCCAGCCGTCGCTTCGGAGCAGTCGGTTTTAGTGCCGGGATTACCTACCCGCTGTTTTCCCGGAAAAAAATCGCGGGCGAAAGACGGCTGGCTGAAGCTGAAAGGCAAAAAGCCAGTTATTATTACGAGAGTGTGGCCAGATTTTTTGAAAGCCGTAAAAAGCAGGCCCTGGAAAACATTCTTAGCGCTGAGCAGCAGGTTAAAATTTTCTCTGACCAATTGCTGGGTGAAACAGAAAACCTGCTGACCAAAGCTCAAGCCGATTTCCGGCTCGGCCGGATGGATTCTCTGAACCTGCTGGACATCTTTCGCCAGGCAGGACTGGTTAATCTTGAATATCACAGAGCCGTGTATTTTTACCTGACTTCTCTGGCTGAGTTTGAAAGCGCCGGAGAAGATTACTCATGAAAACAAACCAGGAGAATGAACATGTCAGAAATTTTAATCCATAAAAGGCAAGACCGCCCCAGGTGGACATTTTTTCTGAGTCTGCTGGTCTCTATCATCTTTGCCCTGTCGGGCTCCTGCCAAAAGTCTCCCTCGGTTCCAGTTGAGGAAGCAGACCATGAACATGCTCAGGCTGAGGAAATTAACCTGTCAGCTGAAGCCATAAAAACCGGTGGAGTGGAAATCCAGGAACTCCAGACTGTTAGTCTGAGGCCCCGAATCAAAGTCCCCGGAGAAATAAAATTTAACCCCAGGCTTTATCATAGGTTAAGTTCACCTGTGGCCGGCCGGGTTGAACAATTGCTGGTTTTTGAAGGTGACCGGGTGACCAGAGGGCAGAACCTGGTCAAACTTTTCAGCTTACCCTACCTGGAAGCGCTTACTGAGCTGAAGCTGGCCTACGAACGCTGGCAACGTCTGGACCAGCTTCAGAAGGAGGAAAAGCAGCTGGCCTGGTCTTTAGTTCAATCAGCGCGGCATAAGCTTAAGCTGCTCAGGTTAGAAGATGAAGATATTGATGAACTTCTTCGCCAGCCGGCAGCGGACCAGCTTTACTGTCTTAAATCTCCTATCTCCGGGCAGGTCATTTCCAGGCAGGTGCTCACCGGAGAACAGGTTGAGGCCGGCACCGTTCTGATGGAAATAGCCAGCACCGACCGGCTGTGGGTGGAAATCTTCATCCAGGAAAAAGATGTGGCCAGAATTTCTGAAGGAACGGAAGCTCTGCTCCGGGTTCAGGCTTATCCTGACCTGGATTTTAAGGGCCAGGTGAATTACCTCGGGCCTACCGTGGACGAAGCAACTCGTCTGGTCAAGGGCCGGCTGGAATTAAACAACCCCTCTGGCCTCCTCAAACCTGGAATGTATGCTGATGTTTTTCTGCTGGCACCGGAAATAAAGACTCTGGCCGTTAGTGAAGAAGCAGTGCAGGACCTCAACGGGCGAAAGGTCGTCTTTGTCTCTGAGGGAGGAGGAAAGTTTAAAGCCCGGCCGGTGGAGGTGGGAGAAGAAATATCGGGCTGGGTTCCGGTGCTTAAAGGTCTGACCGCGGGAGAAAAATACGTTAGCCGCGGAGCCTTTATCATCAAATCAGAGCTTCTAAAAAGCACCTTTGGAGAGGATGAACATCACCATGATTGACCGGATAATTAAATTCTCACTTAAAGAAAGATTGCTGGTGGGCCTTCTCATCCTGCTAGTTATCTCTGCTGGAATCTATTCTTTTTTAAAATTGCCCATAGATGCTTTCCCGGACGTAACCGGCGTCCAGGTAGAAGTACTCGCTTATGCCCCAGGTTATTCTCCTTTTGAAGTAGAAAAATTCGTGACTTTTCCCATAGAAAACACCCTGCGCGGTCTTCCCCGGCTCACCCAGCTCCGCTCCATCTCTCGCTTCGGTCTTTCGGTCATTACCGTTGTCTTTGATGACCGCACAGATATCTACTTTGCCCGCCAGCAGGTTTTTGAAAGACTTTACGAAGCCAGAGAGAAGGTCCCCCCGGAAATAGAAATAACCATGGGGCCCATAGCCACCGCCATGGGCGAAATTTACCAGTATACGCTGGAAGGGCCAGAGCCTGAGAAGGCGGAAGACCTGGTTTCCTACCTCACTGAATTAAGAAGCCTGCAGGACTGGTTGGTCAGTCCTCTTTTAAAAAGCGTGCCGGGTGTAAGTGAGGTCAACTCTTTTGGCGGCTACCTCAAGCAATACCTGGTTCTGGTCAACCCTGACCGCTTGCTTAAGTACGACCTTACGCTGGATGAGGTGCTGGCCGCCGTGGAAAAGAATAACCTCAACGTTGGCGGAAACATCGTAGAAAAAGGAGACCAGCAATTCATTGTTCGCGGCACCGGACTTTTTCGTAACCTGGAAGATATCAAAAAAACCGTTCTCAAAGTAAACCGCGGTCTTCCCGTAACCCTGGACCAGGTAGCAGAAGTAAAGGCCGGTCAGGCTATCCGGCAGGGCGCTGCGGTCAAGAATGGGGAGAAAGAAGCCGTGGGCGGCATCGTGTTGATGTTAAAAGGAGAGAACAGCCGGGAAGTAACCCGGCGCCTGGAAAAAAAAGTGGCCGAAATCAACTCTTCAGGTCTTATTCCAGGTGGTATAAAAATTGTTCCCTTCTACAAAAGAACTGATATCGTAGAGAAAAGCGTGCACAGCCTGACCGAAGCCATCATGGTTGGTGCCAGCCTGGTTATCATCGTCCTGTTTTTATTCCTGGGTGAGGTAAGGGGAGCTCTGGTAGTGGTCATGTCCTTGCCGCTGGCTGCCTTTCTCACCTTCACCGTGATGAAGCAGGCCGGTCTTACGGCCAACCTTATGACCCTAGGCGGACTGGCCATCTCCATCGGTATGATTGTAGATGCGGCCATCATCCAGGTGGAAAATATTCACCGGCATCTGGAAGAAAATCAGAAAAAAGACCTCCCCACTTTTTTTAAAGCCATCGTTGAAGTCAGAAAACCCAGCATTTTTGGAGAGCTGATTATCGTACTCACTTTTGTCCCCCTGCTCAGCCTTCAGGGAATAGAAGGAAAGATGTTCTCGCCCCTGGCCATTACTATCTCTATTGCTCTGCTGTGTTCCCTGGTTATTTCCCTGGTGATAATTCCGGGACTGGCTTTTCTTATCCTGAAGCCCGGGCCCACGGGACGCAAGCCCGCTTTTTCTGAAAAACTCGCCCGGCGCTACTCCAGCAGCTTGAAGTGGGTCTTAGAGCACGAGGGCTGGTTCGTGGGAGCCATGGCTTTTTTGCTGCTGTTTTCTCTATTCCTTCTTCCGCGCCTCGGCCGGGAATTCATCCCTATTATGGATGAAGGCGCCTTTGACATGGACATTCAGATGCTACCCGGCATTTCCCTGGACAAGGCTGTATCTCTAAGTTTAGAAGTGGAAAAGAGGTTAAAACAATTCCCGGAGCTGGAAACCATTGTCTCCAGAACAGGGCAGACCGGACTGGCCCTGGAAGCCCGGGGGGTGGAAAAAACCGGTTTTGTGGGCTCTTTAAAACCGCGCTCCCAATGGACTTCAGCCAGAACACGGGAAGAGCTGACCCAGAAGATGCGGCAGGCCATTTCTGATATTCCCGGCCTCAGCTATTCGTTCAGCCAGCCGATTGCCTGCCGCATTGATGAGCTGGTAGCTGGCACCAGAGCGCAGCTTATCATCAAGCTTTTTGGCGATGATTTTGAGCTGCTGCAGGCTAAAGCGGAAGAGATAGCTTCCGTCATCCGAAACATCAGAGGAGCTACCGACCTGGTGGTGGAAAAAATTTCCGGCCAACCCTACCTGGTGGTGAACCTCAACCGCGAAGCCATCCAGCGACATGGCCTGCGGGCTGCCGAGGTTTTATCCCTGGTAGAAACAGCCATCGGCGGCCAGGCGGTGACTAAATTTTTTGAAGGGGAAAGAGCTTACGACGTAGTCATCAGGTTTCCTGAGGAGAACCGCCGTTCTCTTTCCGACCTCAAAAACCTGCTGGTCAACACCCCCCTGGGGAGCCGGCTTCCTCTAAGTCAGTTAGCTTCTGTTGAACAGGTAGTGGGACCGGCCCAGATTTCACGGGAAAGCGGCTTTCGCAGAATCGGTCTGGAGGTTAACATCAGCGGTCGGGACCTCGGCGGGTTTGTGGCAGAAGCCAGAAAAGAAATTGCCAGAAAAGTTAAACTTCCACCCGGCTATCATCTGGAATGGGGCGGTCAGTTTGAAAATCAGCAGCGGGCCATGCGCCGGCTGATGTTTATCGTGCCCATGACCATTCTACTCATCTTTTTCCTGCTGTTTACCACCTTTGATTCGTTTAAACTGGCTCTTCTGGTGTTGCTCAACCTGCCTTTTGCCCTCATCGGGGGTGTGCTTGCTCTCTGGATTTCCGGACTGTATCTTTCGGTCCCGGCTTCGGTGGGCTTCATAAGCTTGCTGGGCATTGCCGTTTTAAACGGCGTGGTCCTGGTCAGCAGTTTTCAGCAGCTGCTATCAGAAGGGAAAGCGGTTAGCGAAGCTGTTTTAACCGGAGCCAGAAACAGGTTAAGACCTGTTTTGATGACGGCCAGCACTACTCTTCTGGGGCTGTTGCCTCTACTCTTTGCTCAGGGGCCTGGTTCTGAAGTGCAGCGGCCGCTGGCTGTGGTGGTTACTGGTGGGCTGCTGACTTCTACCATATTGACTCTCTTTATCCTGCCCATATTCTTTAAATGGACAGTTAGAGGCCCAGAGAAACCTCCGCTGGAGGCCGTGGAACAAGGAAAATAATTCTTAAGATAAAAAAAGGCCGGACGCTTCTCGTCCGG
>JBBIRN010000052.1:0-1094 GCA_037441785.1 Candidatus Aminicenantota bacterium
TTTTCAGTCCCTCGCTCTACCGACTGAGCTACCTGGCCATCCAGTAACTCATCGTCAGCCATCATAAATCTTTTATAAGTATATTTATCCAGAAATTAAAGTCAACTGCCGAGAGAAATTTTTTTAAAAGAGACGAAATTCGCCATCATGACCACTCTTTCAAGCAGAAACATTCTCTTGCCCCAGCACCCGGTGGCCTTAAAGGGCAGTTTAAGCAAAAATTGAAAACAGCCTGCGGCTGTGTTATTCTTTTTAGGGAGCTAACGGATTAATGGACGAAAAAGAGATAAAAGAGCTTCTACTTCAGGAAAATGAAGAGTTTAGAAAACTTTACCAGGAACACCAGAAATGCGAGCAAGAGCTGGCCGAGCTTAGAGCGCGCCAGTTCCTGCCCGAAACAGAGCGGTTGAAAGAAAAAGAGCTGAAAAAGAAAAAACTCCGGCTAAAGGACGAGATGTACCGCCTGATTGAAGAATACCGTCAGCGAATGAGGCATGATGTCTAAAAAAGACAAACGAGAATTAAGGGTAGCTCTGATTGGTACAGATTCTCTGCGCGGCCAGGAAATAAAAAATCTGCTCAGCACGGCTAAGTTCCCGCTTAAGTCAATGGAGTTTTATGACCCGGAGGTAGAGGAAGAATACAGCAAGCTAACGGAATTTAAAGAAGAGCCTAAGGTTATACACCATCCGGACCCTTACTTGCTGGAAGGCCTGGACCTCGTTTTTCTGGCCGCCGACCGGGAAACCAACCGCCGCTTTGGCTACCTGGCCAAAGAAAAAGGCTACCGAGCGATTGACCTCTGTGAAAGTTTTGTGGATGACCCGGAAGTGCCGGTGGTGGTAGCCGGGGTTAACGATTTTATTCTTAAAGAAAAAGACCCCCGTCTTATTTCCAACCCTAACCCCGGAACTATTTTGCTGGCCCAGGTTTTGGCCGCCATCCAGAAAAGCTACCATCTGCAAAAAGCGCTGGCTATGATACTTCAACCGGTGTCAGCCTATGAGAACGAAGGCATAGAAGAATTGGCTGAACAGTCCTATGCTCTTCTTTCCAGCACCAGCCTGAACAAGAAGGTGTTCCGGGAACAGATC
>JBBIRN010000052.1:1111-5175 GCA_037441785.1 Candidatus Aminicenantota bacterium
CCGGCTGTGGACCAGCCTGAAGAGGACGGCTTTTCTCGCAAAGAAAAGCAGATCAGAGAGGAAATCCGCCGTGTTCTGGCCGCAGACTTTGGCTTCAGTCTATCCCTTGTTCAAGCCCCGGTTTTTCATGTCTGCTCAGGTCTGGTTTTTTTTGAACTGAAAGAAAACCCGGAAATAAAAGACCTGGAAAAGGTTTTTGCTAATCAGGAAATTTTTAACCTTATCCCGGCCGGGGCTCAGGACCAGGTCTGCAACATCAAAGTGGCCGGGCAGGATAAGATTTATGTTGGACATATTAAAAAAGATGACTCCATTAAAGGTGGCTACTGGCTCTATGCCGCGGCTGATAATCTGACCGTCGGTTCGGCTCTTAATGCCCTGAACGTAGCCAGAAAAATGTTTGACCTGGGTTGAAGTTCCACACGGGAGAGTTTTAAATGATTCGCAGCATGACCGGATTTGCCGAAGAAAATTTTAAAAGCCAGACTTTAAGGCTAAAAATTTTCATCAAGACTCTTAACCATCGCTTTTTTGACTGGGTTTATAAAGGCGATAACCTGGGGGAACTGGAAAATCTCCTGCGGGTTAATACCCAGAAGAAGATAGTTCGCGGCCGGGTAGAAGTGCTGCTGGAGCTGGATTTTCTTTCTCCAGAGAGATGGGAATTTAAGGTCAACCGGCCCCTGTTAAAAAAAATGGTAAAGGAATTAACGCTGCTTTCCCGGGAAGTGGACCTGCCGTTTAACTTAACCGTAGAGCAGCTTATGAGGGTTCCCCAGCTGGTGAGCATAAGCCAAAAAGAATTAACCAGGGAAGAAAAAAATTTTATTCTAAACGCTTTTGATAAAACCCTGGATAAAATTGTCAGTCAGAGAGAAAGAGAAGGGCGGGAAATCAGCCGTCAGCTGCAGCGTCATCTGGAAAAAATCAGAAAATCATTAGAAGTTATTGAGAACATCTTCAAAAAACAGCCGCGGCAGCTGGAAGAAAAGCTCAAAAAGAAACTGCAGGATTTGAACCACAACAGTTATTCAGAAGAAAGGCTGTCGGAAGAGGTAGCTTACTTGATGCAAAAATTTGATGTGGTAGAAGAAATAAGCCGACTCAAGAGCCACCTCCATTCTTTTTACGAGCTCATTCAGCCCGGAGTTAACGAGCCGGTGGGCAAAAAGCTGGACTTCCTGGCGCAGGAATTATCAAGGGAGGCTAACACACTCAATGCCAAAGCCCAGGACCTGGGTATCATCAAACACTGTTTGCTGATTAAAAATGAGATTGAAAGTATCAGGCAGCAGGTGCAGAATTTAGAATGAGCTTTGTTAATTTTTATCGCAGGAGGGAATAGCGGCCATGATTTACGTGGTCTCCGGACCTTCTGGCTGTGGCAAGTCCACCTTAATTAAAAACCTGCTGAACGAGATGCCCGATTTGAAATTCTCCGTCTCCTACACCACCCGAGCGAAGAGGCCAAATGAAGTAGAAGGGCGTGATTACTATTTTGTCAGCCGGGAGAAGTTTGAGGAAATGAAGCAAGCCGGGGCCTTCCTGGAATGGGCGGTGGTTCATAACGAATATTACGGCACGGCCTGGGAAGAGATAAAAAATAAGGGCCGGAGCGGGGATTTGATTCTGGATATTGATGTCCAGGGAGCCCGCCAGGTCAAGAAACAAATGGAGAAAGCGACTTTTATTTTTGTCGTTCCGCCTTCTTACCCGGAACTGGAAAAAAGGTTGAGACAGCGGAAAACAGATTCGCCCGAGGCTATTGCTCTGCGGCTGAAGAATGCCAGGCGGGAAATTCTGGAATCAGATTTTTTTGACTACCTGGTGATAAACGGCGAACTTCAGAAAGCACAGGAAGAACTCAAAGCCATCATTCTGTCCCATCGCTGCCTTTTTCGGGAAAGGCAAAAAGAATTCAGAGAAATTGTCCGAAGCTTCAAACTCTGGCCCTGAGCCGGAGGGAAAGGTGTAAAGATGAAAAAAATTGCTCTGGGAGTCAGCTCTTCCATCAGTCTTTATAAAGCCTGTGACATAATCCGCCTCTTTCAACAGGAAGGATACCAGGTCCGGGTCATTATGACCAGAAACGCTACCCGTTTTATCAATCCCTATCTTTTTACGGCCCTGACCGGGGAAAGAACCATTGTGGAACTGTTTGATGAAGGGCAGCGACCGATTGAGCATATTGCCTTGGTGGATGAAGTGGCTTTGTACCTGATTGCTCCAGCTACCGCCAACGTAATTGGCAAACTGGCCGCGGGGATAGCTGATGATTTTCTGACCACCTTTTATCTGGCGACCAAAAGTCCGGTCCTGGTGGCGCCGGCCATGAATGAGGCGATGTTTCTCCATCCTCAAACCCAGGAAAACATCCGCAAGCTGAAATCTCTGGGGGTGGAGTTTGTGGAACCAGAAGCTGGTTACCTGGCCTGCGGGAAAAAAGGGCCCGGCCGGCTGGCGGCGCCTGAAACCATCGTGGTAGAGGGGTTGAGACTCATACGGAGTAAAGAAATTTTTAAGAACAAGGTTGTTTTGGTGACAGCCGGGCCGACCAGGGAATTCCTGGACCCGGTTCGGTTTATGTCCAACCCTTCTTCGGGCAAGATGGGTTATGAGCTGGCCCGTGAAGCCTATGAACTCGGGGCCGAAGTCATTTTAATCAGCGGTCCGGTTAACCTGAACCCGCCAGCTGGTGTTTATTGTGAGAAAGTGGTCTCGGCCGAGGAGATGCGTCAGGCCCTGCTCAAACATTTTGACCGGGCTCAAGTAGTAATCATGGCCGCGGCTGTGGCTGATTTTAAGTTTAAGGAAGTATTTCCGGACAAAGTGAAAAAGGAAAAAATTGGGCCAACCCTGAACCTGGAAAAAACACCGGATATCCTGGCCGAGTTAGGAGAGAAGAAGAAAGAACAACTGTTGATTGGGTTTGCCGCGGAAACCTCTGATACGCTGGAAAAAGCGGCGGAGAAAATGAGGAAGAAAAAAGTTGACCTGATGGTAGCTAATAATGTGTCAGAGGAGGGGGTGGGCTTTGCCGCCGACGAGAATGAAGTCTGGCTGATCTGGCCTGATGGCCGCAAAAAATTGATTCCCAAACAGAGCAAAAGAAAAATCAGTCAGGAAATATTTTCTGAGATAGAGGTGCTGCTTGAAAGACGAAAGGGAAATACTTGAAAAGTTAGACGAACTGGCCGAACAACTCCGGTTCTATCAAGAGCTGGGGGTTGACCTGGTGATAGATTCTGGAAGAGACAGCGAGAAAAAAGAATTGAAAAAAGAAGGAGCAGAACTGGGCCTGACACCGCTCCAGGAGACCATGTCCCTGGCAGATGAAGAATGGCAGGCGGAGTGGGACAGATTAATCAAACGCATCTTGAACTGTACTTTCTGTCCGCTTTACCGGGGAAGAACCCAGGCGGTGCCCGGCGAAGGCAACAGAAAGGCTGAATTGATGTTTGTGGGTGAAGCGCCAGGCCGTGATGAAGACCTTCAGGGCCGGCCTTTTGTCGGCCGGGCCGGACAACTGCTTACCAAAATCATTCAGGCCATGGGGTTTGAACGCGAGCAAGTTTACATTGCCAATGTTATAAAATGCCGGCCACCGGAAAACCGGACTCCCAAACCGGACGAAGTAAAAGCCTGTTCTCCTTATTTGATTAAGCAGATAGAGCTGGTCAGACCAAAGGTTATAGTGGCACTGGGGAAGGTAGCCGCCGAATTCCTTCTGCAAACAAATAAAAGCATGTCCGAGCTCAGAGGAAATTTCGGGGAGTACAACGGAATTCCTGTCATGCCCACTTTTCATCCTTCCTATCTGGTAAGAAATGAGGGGAACAAAGAAATCAAGAGAATGGTCTGGGAAGATATGAAGAAAGTTTTGAAGCTTCTGGGTCGGTAATGGCTTTTTACTGCGAAATTTCTTTTCCTCTCCCCCTGCTGCAGACTTTTACCTACCGTCTGCCTGAAAATCTGGTGGATAAAATTAAGGTTGGCGATAGGGTTCTGGCCCCTTTTGGTTCGCGGCAGCTAACCGGGTATGTTCTGGAAATCAAGCAGCTTGA
>JBBIRN010000052.1:5211-11020 GCA_037441785.1 Candidatus Aminicenantota bacterium
TTGAGGTTAAGGAAATTACTGACCTGAAAAGCAAGGGCCGTCGGTTTTCCGCGTCATTTATCAGCTTCGTTAAGGAACTGGCCAGAAAAAGTCTGGTGGCGCCCGGTCAATTGCTGGATTTGGCGGAGACGACTGAAGACCAGGATGAAAAGAAAGTGGCGGTCAGGCTCACGGCCGAAGGTCAGGCCAGATTGGAGCGGGCAGAAGTCAAAGGTAGAAAGAAAGAGATTCTGGAATTGCTCAAGGGGCGAAAGTTATCTCCGGTTTATTTAAGAAGAAAAACAGGGCTTAAGAATATCAATTCTTATCTTCAGGAGTTAAGAAGAGAAGGTCTGGTTGAAATACAGGAAAGACAGGTTAAGAAAAGAAAAAACAGCTCTTTAAGTCGAGAAGAGAAAACCCAGCTGCAACTGCCTCTGGAATTGACGGAAGAGCCGGAAATCAGGCAAATCATCAGGCAGGCCAGGAAAAAGGAATACGGCGAGTTTCTGGTAGCGGGTTCCTGGTCCAGAAGGGCCAGGTTTTTTAGAGAGCTAATAGGCAGCCTGCTCGGGCAGAATGAATATGTATTCATCCTGGTCCCGGAAATTCAAAGGATGAGAAGGTGGCAGGAAGTTGTTGGTCAGCAGACAGAACTGGTGGTTTTTCACAGTCAGCTTACCCCGGCCCAGCGTCTGGAAGCCCTCAAGCGAATAAATTCTGGTCGGGCCTGTCTTATCCTGGGGACCAGGTCTCTGGCCTTAATGCCAGTTGGACCAGTTTCCCTGATCATCGTTGATGAAGAACAGAATGAACTGTATTATCAGGCGGAAGGAATTCCTTTTGATGGGAAAGAAGCGGCCAGGTTGCGGGCCAAACATGAAAACGGGGTACTGGTTTTAACTTCTTCTTGCCCGGAGATAAGCAGTTATCACTGGCATGAAGCGTCTGGTACGCTTCTGGACCTGGGCCAGGAAAAAAGGATTTATGACGTTCGGGTTTGGTCAGGAGAAGCCCACCAGCTTTTGAAAACCGAGCTTAAAGAGGCCTTAGAAAGCCAGATAAAAGAACGAAAGCCAGTTTTTGTCTACGTTAATAAAAAGGGGTATGCTGGTTATGTTCAGTGTGCTCGTTGTCATTTTGTGCCCAAGTGTCAGCAATGTCAGATAGCTCTTTCTTCAAATAAGCCTGGCCAGGAGCTTTCTTGCCGTTATTGTGGAAAGACTTATCCCTGGCCGGAAAAATGTCCGGTCTGCGGCCAGAAAATGCGGGTTGGTCGGGTTAAAGGCAGCCAGTATTTTAAAGAAGAACTTGCTGCTCTTTTGCCTGAAACCAGAATAGTAGTGCTGGAGGAAGGAAATGACCACCCGGAGGAAAAAGCCCTGCAGAAAGCTCTTGTTAACCGGAAAATTTCTCTGGTGGTGGGGACAGAATATGCTATACCAAGATTGTGGCCGGTAACATTTTCCATGGTCGTTGTGGTAAATCCTGAGATTGGCTTAAACCGTCCTGATTTCAGGGCGGCCGAGACGGTGTTTGAGAAGCTTACGCAAATTACTGAACTGCTGGCCAATGAAGAAGGTTCGCAGTTTATGATGATTACTGAACTTCCGGATAATGCAGTTCTCAGGCAGGCTGTTATCTCTGATTACCGAGGGTTTTATGAGAGGGAAATAGAAATAAGAAAATTATTGGGTTATCCACCATTCTATACTCTGATAAATCTAAACTTAAGCGGGAACTCTATGCGTTCTTCAGCCCGGTTGTCTCGGGTGTTGCTAGAACAACTGCAGAAGAATTTTCCGGAAATTGAAATAATCGGCCCCAAAGTAACAAGGCATTATTGGCATCGCACGCGGAAAGAAATCCGTTTTTATTTGAGGTTTAAAGAAAAAAATAAGCTTGAGGAATTTATTGATTTTCTTTATGAATTTAAATTAAAGCATTCCTCCGCCCACCTGAGCCTGAAAGGCTGGACATAATTCTGATTAAGGGATTAAATTGCGTCCAGACGATAAATAGCTTAAAGTTTTGCTCTATTCATTCATCCTGATAATCAGCAAATCTAACAGAAATAGAGCCAACCTGGGTAACCTCTCTGTTTCTTAAATCATGTCCAAAAAATTCTATCTTGGCTATACATTCAAGCATGGCTGTAGAATTGCCGGCCAGAGCACTGAGTGGGGGATTGAGCTTCGCTACATCACGCACGATCATCAAGGGGAAACTGACACTGGAACCAACCGGCAGAAGCTGAGAAAGAGAGACCTCATAGTGAGCCGGGACGTTGACTCCTTCTTGGGGAGTAGAACCATCTGCCGGTAAGTAAGTAATGACACATTTGGTCAACATGATATCGTTATACTGAGAAACTCCCATAATGGGGTTGGGGTCCAGAAGAGCAGCTCTTAAGGTAACTGTGGCAAAATCACTGTAGACCACTCCACCCTTAACTACGTCTGAGAAAACCACTGTACTGTCGTTGCCCAAGTTATCTTTGCCGATGATGCTTTCTATGATGATGAAGCTGTTGGATTTGTAGTTTTTTTCCAGCGGGTTGCAGCCCAGGAGCAATAAAACCAGGACGGCCAGGGAAACTATTTTAAAATTATTCATCTTTCTCATGTTTCTCTCCTCAAGCTTATTTTATAATCCTGGGAGTGATAAAAATTAGCAACTCCCGGTTCTGTCTTGTTCTGGCAAAGGAACGGAAAAGATTCCCCAGAATGGGGATGCTGTGCAGGTAAGGCACCCGGTCTCTGGTGATAGAATCTTCAGTCCGGTAAATACCGCCGATGACGGTGGTTCCACCATCCGGTACCATAACCGTGGTCTTGGCACTCTGGGTGGTGATGGGTGGTATGCCGTTGACCAGGTTGGCAAAATCAGCCGCGTTGTTCTGGATTTCTATGTTCATGATGATTGTTCCTTCAGCAGTAATCTGCGGTGTGGCTCTGAGTTCCAAAGCGGCGTTGACGTACCTGGTGGTCACGGTGAAGTTAGCAACGGTCTGGACTGGAATCTGACGCCCCTGGACAATTTCCGCGGGCTGGTTATTCTGCGTGGTGACTTTAGGCGAAGAGATTATGCGGCCCTGGCCAGAGGTTTCCAGCCCGGAAAGGGCCACATCCAGCCGGAAGGTATCAAGGACGTTAGCAAAGGAAAAGCCAAGAGCGGTGTTAAAAGCCGGAGCCGGTAAGTTGATGGCATAGCCGCCCAAGGGCCCGCCAATACCTTTGGTGACGATACCCTGAGGTATCATTGAACCGTCAGCCAGTATCTTATTCGGGAACTGGATGGCGGTCTGATTTCCGTAGAAGGGGTCCACAATCCCTTTGTAACCCCACTGAATGCCGAGGTTGCGGATAAAAGTAGAAGTGGCTTCCACTATTCTGGCCTCAATTGATACCTGCGGCGTAGGTGTATCAAGCACAGAAATAAGTTTTTCCAGGAGTTCCATTCGGTCTTTAACTTCGGAAATTATCAAAGTGTTCGTCCGCTCATCTATGACTATTTCACCACTCTTGGATAGCTTGCTTTTGAGTAAGTTCTGAACATCTCTGGCCTTGGAATAGGAAAGAGTAATGGTTTTAACCTGCATGGGTCCGGCCAGTTCTTTGCTTTCTTTAAGCCTTCGTACTTCTTCATCCTCTCTGGAGAGTACATCTACGGGTGCGATTCTCAGCACGTTACCCTCAATAACCTTGCCCAGTTTGTGCTGTTTCAGGATGATTTCCAGGGCTTGGTCCCAGGGCACGTCCTGCAGGTTCAGAGTAATGGTTCCCCTGACTTCAGGGTCAAAGATCACGTTCAAGCCAGCAAAATCAGCCAGGAACAGGATAACATCGCGCAGGTCAGCATCTTTAAATTTCAGGCTGATGATTTCCCCGGAATATTTTTCTTCTGCGGCCTGTATTACTCGTGGTTTAAATTTATCTTCCTGTTGCTGCTGAGGTTTGGCCTGGGGTTCCTTGGCCATTTTTGGCTCTGGTTCGGCTTCTTTTTTGTTTTCCACGGGCTGGGGTTTCAAGGGGGTGGCTTCAGCTTCAGCCGGTGGGGTTTCTTTAACTACTCTGGTTGTTTCTGGAACCGGCAGGGCATTGGCCAGGCTGGTGGAAACGGTTTCTTTTTTCGCCTTGACGCTGGTTTCCGCTTTATTTTCAGCCACTACCACTTCAGCTGGGGCATAAAAAGTTATGACCAGGCCATTTCTACTGGTATCCAGGGAATACCAGCTGGCGTCTTTCAGGTCGAAAACCAAACGGGTAATAGGGCAGGGGTCAGACAGTTTAAACTGGCCAATCCTGAGCTTTTCCACGTTGGCTTTACCCAGCTGGTAGGCTTGACTCGGTTTCTGATACTGGGTATTCAGAAGGTCAATAACCAGACGGTTCGGGTTTTCCAGAGCAAAAGCCTGAACCGGAGCTTCACCGCTGAGGCCGACTTTTACGGTAACCTGGCCGGGTGCGTTGTTGATATTCAGGCCAGTGAATTGAACCTGAGATTCGGGCTTGATCATAAGGCTCAGACCCGGGTCAATGGTGTATTCGGCGCTCCGGAGAAATTCGTTAAGCTCAATGACCGGCCGGCCATTTTCTACGGACAAACGATAGGGAACCTTTTCGCTCAGGCCGAAAAGGAGACGCAAATCATTGGCCTGAGGTTCAATTTTTACAGATTTGATGAGACGGCTGTCAAAGTTAATAATACTGGGCAGCTCAACGAGTATGGTGTTGGCCAGTTCAACTGCCAGAATCGGTGGTACCTGAGATACATAAACAGCTCGCTGGATGCTGGTGGTGGCGTCAGTTTGCAGGATGATTTTCGTGGACAAGGTGCCAGGCTTAAGGTCAATTCTGGTCAGATTGCTAACTGGCACCGCAGCCTGCGCTACCAGGCAGGCAAACAATAATAAATTTATAGCTGCCAGTTTAAGCCAACAAATTTTCCTTTTCATGTTAACGCTCCTCCGGATTGATTTCTTTGACGACGTTTCTGGGCCTTATTAAGGGGAAGCCCCGGTCATGCGTTTTGCGGAAGACCACCTTTGATTCGTCAATGGTCAAGACATAACCATCGGAAAGTTTGTCTCCAACTTTCAGAAAATAAGGAAACTCTTGAGGACCAGAAACAATGGCCACAAAACCCTTGGGGGTTTTGACAATACCCACCAGGGTAGCATTATCTATAGATAAAATCCCTTCTGTAGCCCCAGTTTTACCAGTTCCAGTTCTGTTGCCCAGGAGATCTTTGAAGGGGTCTCTTCTTCCTCCCGGGTCGTAGGAAGCTCGGGGGGGCATATCAGTGAGCATTTGCTGGGAGGAAATTATGGTCTGCGGCTGCTCCTGCTTGGTTTGTTCTTGAGTCTGGGCCAGAATTAAGGGCACCAGAAAACCTAAGGTTAATAAGCCAATAATCAAAAATTTATGCTTGCTCATTTTTATTTCCTCGGCTGAGGAGTGGTTGCCGGCTTGGCCGGCTGAGCCTGTTCTTCAAGAAAATAATAGGTAGTGGCCACAAATTTTGCTCCTATGGTCACGGACTCGGTCTGGTTATTCACTGCCGAAATGGTAAAGTTGTTTACGTTAAACAGCCTGGCAAACTTGCTCAGTTTATCGAAAAAGATACCCAGGTTATGGTAGGTGCCGGAGATTTCAATATCAATGGGCCATTCAGCATAAAAGTCTTTCTTGGCTTCACCCTGAGGTCTGAATTTGAGGACGTTCAACCGGCAATCATAAGCCAGCTGCTGAATTCTTCTTAGTATATCGGCGATTTCTTTTTTCTGCGGGATAATCTGTTCCAGGTCTTTTAAAGTAGCGTTGAGAAC
>JBBIRN010000053.1:0-10840 GCA_037441785.1 Candidatus Aminicenantota bacterium
CTCAGTTTAATCTCCATGATTAGCCTCAGCTGATTTTTTTTCTTTTTCCCGGGCTTCTTTTCCTGCCGCAATTTTTCTTTTTTTTTCACCTCTTTTATTAAACTTATTTTCCACCCTGGCAGCAAGTCTGAATTTGGGCCTCGGCTCGCTGTGCGCCCAAAAATTTCAGCCTGACTCTGGGCCAGCCAGGCTAATGTTTCTTTCATTAATAACTTTTCTTTAACAAAAACCACTCTTCTTTGGTCTGACATCCTGACCTGAAAAAACTTTTATCTCCAATCCATCATTCCTCTTAAGAGTTCATCTAATAACATAACGAATAAGAAGTAGAGCGGAAATGACGTAGACCAGCCAGTGCACTTTCTTCGCCTCGCCTTTAACCAGCTTCATAATGGAATAGCTAATAAAACCAAAAGCCATGCCATCAGTAATGCTGACGGCCAGGGGCATGACCACGATGGTCAGAAAAGCCGGGATGGCTTCAGTTATTTCTTCCCAGTTTATCCTGGAGACCGATTGCATCATCAGGAAGCCCACGATGATGAGCGGTGGAGCAATAACCGGATGCAGGACCTGGCCTTTGTAAACATAACTTCCTCCGATCATCTCGGCCAGCGGGCTTAAAAACAGCGCCGTCAGGAAAAGAAGCGAAGTGAAGACGTTGGCCAGACCGGTTCTGGCTCCCTGAGCTATGCCGGTAGAACTTTCTATGTAGCTGGAAACCGTGGAAGTCCCCAGAAGGGTGCCCACCACTGTGCCCAGGGCGTCAGCCAGCATGGCCTGGTTGGCCCGCGGGATTTTACCGTTTTTAATGTAGCCAGCTGGTGAACAAACACCGACCAGTGTTCCCACCGTATCAAACACATCCAGAAAAAAGAAGACAAAAATAATGGGAATGAGTCCGCTTTTCAAGGCCCCGGCTACATCAAGTTTCAAAAAGGTAGGAGAAATGGAAGGCGGGGACGAAAAAAGTCCGTGAAATTTCACCACCCCCAGCGGCCAGCCGACCAGAGCCGTAACCAGGATGCCAAAAAGGATAGCTCCCGGAACTCTCCAGACCATGAGTACTGAAATAATCAAAAGACCAATAAAAGCCAGCAGGACTGGTTTGCTCCCCATGTCTCCCAGACCAACCAGCACGCCAGGAGTGGCCACCACGATACCGGCGTATTCCAAACCGATTAAGGCAATGAGTAGACCAATGCCCGCAGCAATAGCCTGCTTTAAGGAATCAGGGATTATTTCCACCAGCCGGCCGGCCAAACCAAACAAAGCCAGCAGAGTAAACAACATGCCGGAAATAAAATTAGCACCCAGCGCCACCTGCCAGGAATAACCCATGAGCCCGCATACCGTGACAGCAAAGAAAACGTTGTGGCCCATGGCTGGAGCCTGGGCAATAGGATAATTGGCCAGGAGACCGGTCAACAAAGTAGCTATGGCACTGGCCAGACAGGTGGCCACCATCACTGCTCCCCGGTCCATGCCTGCTCCGCCCAGAATAGCCGGCTGAACAAAGATGATGTAAGACATAGTCATAAAGGTGGTCAGCCCGCCTATCATTTCCTGGCGCAGGCTGGTGTTCAGTTCCTGAAGATGGAAGGTTTTTTCCAGCCAGTTCTTCATCGCCCCTCCTTATGGTCCTAGTTTAAATTCCTGCCCGGATGAGCCTGTCAGTGAACAACCTGTTTTTCTTCTCCTCTTCGCCTGAGCTAAGTGAAATTTCCGCCTACCGGTTTATCAATTTCCCGGCTTTCAAACTGAACCTCAGGTGTTTTAAACTACTGAACTACTTTAAAATGAACCAGGTTTTCTAATCAAGGTCTCTGCTTCAAAATTTTATCAGGCTGAAAACCGGAAGGCCGGGATAAGCTTCTTTGATTTTTTCTCCACCGGAAAGAAAAGTTAACTCGACCACCGCTTCAAAAGCCACCACCTTACCGCCAAGTTCTTCCACCAGTTCAATGGCACTGACTCCAGAAGAACCAGTAGCGATTAAATCATCTACAATGATTACCCTTTCGCCTTTTTTCACACTGTCCACGTGGGCTTCAAAATATTCCACTGCATATTCATTGGGCGCCAGGATGGTGAGCGTCTTCCGGGGAAGTTTTCCCTTTTTTCTGATCAGGGTAAAGCCCAGCCTTAAGTCACGGGCCAGAGCCGCGCCAAAAATAAAACCCCTTGATTCAATGGCCGCAATGCGGTCTGGCTGATAACGTCTGGCTATCTCAGACAGCTGGTCTATCACCTGGTTGAAGGCAGCTGCCTCCTGGATAATAGGTGTCAGGTCTTTAAACACCACACCCGGTTTGGGAAAATCTGGCACATCCACAATCATTGATTTGAGGTCCATCATGGCCGTCATCCTTTCTTTATAATAATTTGTTGATTTCTTTTTTTTTGCTTATCCAGCTTTGTCTGCGCCTAACTTATTTTCTGCCTTCATGAGTTTGTGCAGCTCAGGAAAATTTTCCAGACCTCTGATGATAATTTCCCTTTTTTCGTGGCTGAGCACTTTTATATCCACTTCCAGCTTTTTGACCCCGCGGAAGGTCTGCCCCAGTTTTTCAGACCATTCAATGGCCATCACTCCCTCGCCCAGGTAATCTTCCAGTCCCAGGTCGGCAATTTCCACTTCATCTTCCAGACGGTAGAGGTCAACATGGTAGAGGGGCACGCGCCCCTGATAAACATTAACCAGGGTAAAAGAGGGGCTGCAAACAGAACTTTCGTCCGCCACTCCCAGCCCGGCAGCCAGTCCCCGGACAAAAACAGTTTTGCCGGCACCAAGTTCACCTGTCAGGCAAATTACTTCAGACCCGACCAGAGCCTGACCGATATTTTTGGCCAGAGCATAGGTTGCTTCTTCAGAATCAGTTTTGAAGACCAGAGTTTCAACCAGACTGTCCATCATCTCCACCTGTAGCGATAAATTTTATGGCTGCCGGCAGGAATTTTATCAAATCCGTGGCCGTCAGACTTTTCTCCCCAATTTTTTCTGCCGCCAGGTCGCCGCTCAACCCATGAACAAAAACGGCATTGACCACCGCCTGCAGCAAATCTTCTACCTGCATGGCTTCAGAAGCAATCAGGCCCGAAAGCACATCACCGGACCCACCCGTGGCCATACCCGGGTTGCCGGTGGGATTAATCATCACCCGGCCCTCAGGTGAAACGACCAGCGTCCGGTAGCCCTTCAGAACCAGGAATATTTTATGGTTAAGGGCAAATTCTGGTGTCAGCTGCAGCCTATTCTTCAAAACTTCCTGGGTGCTCACCCCCGTCAACCTGGAAAACTCACCGGGATGCGGGGTAAGAACCGTTTTCCCGGGCAGAGCCTTCAGGCTTTCCGGTCTGGAAGCCAGGATGTTCAAGCCATCAGCGTCAATAATGACCGGAATTCTGGTGCTTTTTAATTTTTCCAGAAGGTTCAAGACCAGGCTGGCAGTGGAAGGGTCGGTGGAAAGTCCGGGGCCGAGAAGCAAGGCATCTTTCCCCTTAAGAAGTTCTAAAACCCGCGGTAAAGCTTTTTCCGAAATAGTTCGGGCCGGGGTTTCGGGCAGTGGTTCGGTCATGAGTTCCGGCATGAACCGGGCCACCTGCGGCAGGCAGCTTTCAGCGGTGGCCACAGTTACCAGACCGGCTCCCATTTTCAGGGCTGCTTTTCCAGCCATGGCCGCCGCCCCGGCCTTGCCAAAAGAACCGGCCAGGATAAGCAAGTGTCCGTACGTACCTTTATGCGTATCCCTTTTACGCGGTTGAAAATAAGGAAGCAGTGATTCCATCTCCACCAGTTCCAGTTTCAAGTCTTTATCCGCCAGAAGAAATGGTGGGATGCTTATATCAGCGACCAGAAGCTCACCGACAAATTCTTCCGCCGGAGGGAAAACATGGGCAATCTTGGGAGCAGCCAGGGTCACGGTCAGGTCAGCCCGCACACAGGGCCCGATGATTTCAAAGGTATCAGAAGAAAGTCCTGAGGGCAGGTCCACCGAGAGCACAAAAGCTCCGCTGCGGTTAATCTCTTCCACCACTTCGGCATAAAGTCCCTGTAACGGGCTGGAAAGTCCAGTACCAAAAAGAGCATCCACAATAACTGGGGTTTCTTTAAGAATTTTTTTGTGTTTTTTCCAGGCCAGCTCATCCCGCACTTCAAGCAGCGGAACGCCAATCTTTAAGGCTATCTGTAAGTTCAGGGCCGCATCTCCCCGGACTTCTTCCGTCTTCCCCATCAGCATAACCCTGACGTCCAGGCCCTGGTTAAAGAGATGACGGGCCACCACCAGACCATCACCACCGTTATTTCCTTTGCCGGCCACGACCACCACTCTATCGCCAGGTTGAAGCCCGAGTTCATTCCTCAACACTCCGACCACCTGCAGGCCGGCATTTTCCATCAATATAGGTCCTGGCAGTCCGAATTCCTCAATAGTTTTCCGGTCTATTTCCCTCATCTGGGCCGCAGTTAAAACTTTCATAAGCCACCTCTTTTCCCAGGATTAAAATATTATCACAAATGGTCAGCGCTAAAAAATATTTTTTAACCGTTCAAATTGCCACTAAGCAAATTTATTTCCAGGGCAGACAAACAACTTTATCCGTCAGCCTCAAGCAAGTGGTCATAGGCTTCAACGCCACAATAAGTCGTTGAATTATAGAGAAATACAAGAAAAATTATTAACCAATTCACTGGCTGATATTTTTTATATCAAAAGGAAACAGCAGCTTGATAAAACCCAGCACTTGTGATAAATTTCAAATACTAAACAGCTTAGTCTGAAAAATAATTAAATTTTCTAAGGAGGTTTTCTATGGCCATAAGAATAGGAATCAACGGGTTTGGACGCATCGGTCGTAATATGTTGAGAGCTTCTTTTCACGACCCGGAGCTGGAATATGTGGCAGTTAACGATATAACTGATGCCAAAACCCTGGCTCATCTGTTAAAGTATGACTCTGTTCTGGGCACGCTCAAGGAAGAAGTGAAAGCCACAGAAGATTCAATCATCCTGAACGGAAAAACCATCAAGGTTCTGGCCGAAAAAGACATTTCTGGCTTGAAATGGAAAGACCTGGGAGTGGACGTAGTCATTGAAGCTACAGGAAAATACACCAAGAGACCGGACGCCATTAAACACCTGGAAATTGGCGGGGCCAAAAAAGTTATCATTTCCGCTCCGGCCACGGACCCGGATATTACTATTGTCATGGGCGTAAACGAACAAGTTTATGACCCTGAAAAGCACCACATCATTTCTAACGCTTCCTGCACCACCAACTGCCTGGCTCCTGTGGCCAAAGTCATCCATGAAAAATTCGGTATTGAAAAAGCTTTCATGACTACGATTCATGCTTACACCAACGACCAGAGAATACTGGACGCCCCGCACAAGGATTTAAGAAGAGCTAGAGCGGCGGCTGTTTCTCAGATACCTACCACCACCGGTGCGGCTAAAGCTGTGGGATTGGTGCTGCCTGAGCTTAAAGGGAAAATTGACGGCATAGCCATTCGTGTGCCCACCCCCAACGTCTCCCTGGTGGACCTGGTAGCTCTGGTTAAAAAAGAAACCACAGCCGAAGAAGTCAACGCAGCTCTTAAAGAAGCAGCGGAAGGCAGCCTCAAGGGAATCATTGAATACACTGAAGAACCTCTGGTGTCAGTTGATTTCATGTCCAACCCGCACTCGGCCATCGTGGATGCTCTGTCCACCAAAGTCATGGAAAAGAACCTGGTCAAAGTCATGGCCTGGTATGATAACGAGTGGGGTTATTCCTGTCGTCTGGTCGACCTGGTCAAGTACATAATGAAAAAATAACTCCGGATGGAGGAAAAAATGAAATTTGTGGAAGAAATTGAGGTTAAGGGTAAGACCGTTTTTCTCCGGGTGGATTTCAACGTCCCCCTGGATGAAAACCTGAAAATAAGAGACGATACCAGAATTCGGGCTTCTCTGCCGACCATCAAGTATCTGGTAGAAAAGGGAGCCAAGCTGGTAGTGGCTTCCCATCTCGGCCGACCCAAAGGACAGTTCAACCCCAAAATGAGCCTGAAGCCGGTCTCCGTCAGGCTGGCTGAGCTTCTTCCCGGAGTCAAAGTCATCATGGCTCCGGATGTTATCGGTGAAGAAGTCAAGCGGCTCAAATCAGAACTTAAAGAAGGTGAAATTCTCCTGCTGGAAAATGTTCGTTTTTACAAGCAGGAAACTGACAACGACCCGGAATTTGCCCGCCAGCTGGCTGAAGGCTGTCAGGTTTTCATCAACGATGCCTTTGGCTCCTGTCACCGGGCGCACGCTTCAGTGGTTGGCATAGCCTCCTACCTGAAAGAAAAAGCCGCCGGTTATCTGCTGAAAAAGGAAGTTGATTATCTGAGCAAAATCACCCATAACCCGGATAAGCCATACGTGGCCATTCTGGGTGGAGCCAAGATTGAAGATAAAATTCCGGTGTTAGAGGGCCTGTTAAACAAGGCTGATGTCTTACTCATCGGCGGAGCTATGGCCTACACCTTTCTTAAAGCCCAGGGAAAGCAGGTGGGAAAATCTCTGGTGGAAGAAGACAAGCTGGAAGTAGCCAGCTCCATACTGAAAAAAGCTGAAGCCAGCGGAATTAAACTGCTCTTGCCCGTTGACCATGTTCTGACCACTTCCGTGGACAGCCAGAAGGTCGTAGCTATAAGCGATACTTATCCCCTGCCTGAAGACCTGATGGGCGTAGACATCGGTCCTAAAACCATTGAAGAATACCAGAATCAGATTAAAAAAGCCAAAACCATTTTTTGGAACGGACCACTCGGTGTTTTTGAAGTAGAAGCTTTCTCCAGAGGGACAGTAGAAATTGCTAAAGCCGTGGCTGAATCAGGCGCTTTATCGGTGGTGGGCGGCGGAGATTCCATTGCGGCCATACATAAGGCCGGCGTGGCTGATAAAATCAGTCATATCTCCACTGGCGGTGGAGCTTCCCTGGAGTACGTGGGCTACGGTACGCTGCCTGGCATTGAAGCCCTGGAATAAAAAAACAAGGCTCAGTTAAAAAAATTGAAATTCAAAAAGATCAAAAATTTAAAAACGGAGTGTTATTTTTATGAGCTCGCTTAAAAAACCGGTGATAGCCGGAAACTGGAAAATGTACAAGACCATCTCAGAAGCCCGGGCTCTGGCAGAAGAGATTGTCAGGAAATCTCCTGAAGTTTCAGCGGCTACCCTTATCCTGATTCCTCCTTTTACCGCCATCGCGGAAGTGAAAAAAGTAGTGGCCGGAAGCCAGGTGCTGGTCGGGGCCCAAAACCTTTTCTGGGAAGACCAGGGTGCTTTCACCGGTGAAATATCCCCGGTGCAGCTTAAGGAGGCCGGCTGTCAGCTGGTGGTCATCGGCCATTCTGAGCGGCGCCAGCTCTTCGGCGAGACCGATGAAACAGTCAGAAAAAAAGTACTGGCCGCTTTAAAACACGACCTCATTCCTGTAGTTTGTATAGGCGAAACCCTGGAACAAAGAGAAAAAGGTCAGACCCTGTCAGTGATTAAAAACCAACTGGAGCAGAGTGTTTTTACCCTGGAAGCCGAAAAATTGGAGAAAATTATCCTCGCTTATGAACCCATCTGGGCCATCGGCACCGGTCGCAATGCAACGCCAGAACAAGCGGAAGAGGTTCAGGCCTTCATCAGAAATTTAATCGCCGAAAGGTATGGAAAAATTGTGGCCGATTATGCTATAATCCTCTACGGCGGTTCGGTGAAACCGGCCAATTCCTTTTCTTTGATGAAAGAAAAGGATGTAGATGGATTTTTAATCGGCGGTGCTTCTCTGGAAGCTGAGTCGTTTGTGGCTATAGCCAGAGAAGCAATTCGCGCTTATGAGGGTAAAAAGTGATTACATTACTTGTGATTTTACACGTGATTATTTGCCTGGTGCTCATTCTGGCTGTTCTGTTGCAATCCGGCAAAGCCGCTGACCTGGCCGGTGCTTTTGGTGGAGTTGGCAGCCAAACAGCTTTCGGTCCCCGCGGTGCTCAGACCATGCTGGGAAAAATCACCACCGTTTGTGCTATTCTGTTCATGATTACTTCACTCGGGCTGTGGCTCCTTACTGGAAAGACTTCTTCTGTGGTTAAAGACGTCAAGACCAGGGAAGTTCCGGCCGCCACTCAAACTGAAACAAAGAAAGAAACTAACCCGGCGCCGGCGGCTCAAACCTCAGCACAAAAAGCCGAGCAAAAAACTGACACTCAGACCAAGAAATAAACTTTTAAAAATGAATGCCGAAGTGGTGGAATTGGCAGACACGCTAGCTTGAGGGGCTAGTTCCCGCAAAAATGGGAGTAGGGGTTCGAGTCCCCTCTTCGGCATTCTTTTTTTTTACCAACCCCCGAAAAATTTTCAGGTTAGCCTGGCCACCCAGAGAGCAAAATCTGTCTCCGGCAGAGCACCGGTTAGGCGCCCTCTCTCTACGTTTTTATGAAAGACAATAAAAGTGGGCACCGCCTGAACGCCCGTTTGAACAGCCATCTCGGGAAATTCCTCTATGTTAATCTTAATGACCATAAGCTCACCGGCTCTTCTGCGGGCCAGCCTTTCCAGTACCGGAGCCATCAGGTGACAGGGACCGCAGGAAGGAGAATAAAAATCTACCAGTACTGGCAAGCTGGATTTAGAGATGAGGTTCATCGCCTGGGCTGGTTGAACTTCCAGCACATCGCCTGGCCGCGGCAAGGGACTGTGACACCGACCACAAACAACTTTTTTCTCCAGGGCAGGCTGGGCTTCAAGCGGATAATAATTGGTCTGACCACAGTTGAAACAGGAAACTTTTACCTTCTTGCTTTCCATCTCCACCTCTCACCATTTTTTGCTATTTTAAACTGAAAAATACTGCCGGGCAAGAGCAAAAAGAAACCACCTGGAAAACAGCCTTTGAAGATTAAAAGAGCAGGCTGGAAATTATGGAATTTGATAGTAAAAATCTATCTTCTGGAATATAAACCCGGCTGCCGCTCCATCTCAAGTCGCCTGAACTAACCAGCCGGTCCATCCTTTTCTCATAGGCAGAAAAATCACAACCAGGATGGTCCACTTTAAGCTGCTCCCAGTCGAGGCCAACCTTTAAGCGCAGCCCAAAGGCTATTTTTTCTCTCAGCCACTCTTCCCGGCTGAGGACTAAAAATTCTTCAAGCCACAAAAATCCCTCCGTCAGGCCGGCCTGCCATTTTTTAAAATCAGCAATGTTCTGCCACCTGAGCAAACCTAAATGACTGGCGGCCGCCGGACCCACTCCCAGGAAAGGCTGATACTGCCAGTACTTAAGATTATGAAGGCACTCAAACCCGGGCCGGGCATAGTTGGAAATTTCATAATGTTCATAACCGATTTTTTTCAGGCTACCGGCATAAGCTTCAAAGCGCTCAGCCACCAGTTCTTCAGGCACTGGATTTTCCTCCCAGATGGCTCTGAAGGGAACAGTTTCCAGCTCTTCCAGAAGATAAACCGAAACATGCTGGGGGCTAAACTTTTTAACTGCTTCCAGGTTGGTTTCCACCGTAGCTTCTGTTTCTCCCGGTAAGCCGGTCATGAAATCAAAGTTTAAAGAGGGAAAATTAACTTCCCGGGCTTTTTCCAGTAATTTCCAGGTCATCTCCAGGGAATGTGTTCGGCCAAGGGTTTTTAGCACTTTATCATCAAAGGACTGAACACCCAAACTGAGTCTGGTCACGCCGGCTTCCTTCCAGCCTTTTAGCCAATCTGCCTGAGCCTCTGGATTACACTCCAGAGTAATTTCCCTGATTTCCTGATTAAAAGAAGACTTAATCTCAGCAATGAGGTTTGCTATTTCATCTGGAGAAAGAAGCGACGGCGTTCCCCCGCCAAAATAGACGGTCTCTAAAAGCAGCGAGGTCCCGCACCCCAGAAGTCCGGCCGCTGCTTCTATTTCTTTTCTGAACCCCTCCAGCCAGGCTTTTTTGCCCTCCTTATCATAAGGCAGGCTGTAAAAATGGCAGTAGGGGCATTTCCTGGCACAAAAAGGAAAATGAACATACAAGCCAAACCTTTTTTCCGCCTGGCTTAAATTGAAGGGGCCTGCTGGCTCGGAGAAGTAGCTTCGTAGCTCAGCCCAGGAAATTTTCATAGGATTATTTTAGCTCAGCAAACAGGGAAGACAAAACTCAGGCGATAAAATTATTTGTCGCTATAATGACAGTAACCAAGAATGGCGTAATAAAGCGCCCGGTCAAAGAAATTAACGATGCGGTTATAAAGGTCCAGGGCCTGGTACAGATCAAGAACGTTATCAAGCAAGCCTTCTGATTGAATCTTGAGCCACAGCTGCATTCTTTCCAGGCACAGGGAAAGAAAAATTTCCGGCAGGCTGAAGCCTTCGGCCCGACGCTGACGTCCGAGTTCTTCCCAGAAATTCTTGAGTTCCTCTGATTCCATCTCATAAGAAATCCATTTCCCGAGCTGGCTGTAAACTACGTAAGCCCTTCTGACTACTTCTTCCTCCGGAAGAGCCTGGTATGATTTTAACTTAGGATGGCGTTTTACTTCCCGGAGATAAGCAGTAGCCAGTTCCTGGGCATTTTTTTCTATAATTTCCACCAGCTTACGGGAAACGGGAGAAAGAAAAGGTTGATTTTGTATATTATTTTCCATTTGCCCCCTCCCTTTCAAATTTAGGCCCCTGAGATTGATTTGTCAAACTGATTAGAAAATCAGGCTAATTTATTGATTATCAGCTAATTAGCAATCAGGCAACCATCCTGAATAAAAAGCGCGCCCGGGGAGATTCGAACTCCCGACCTCAGGATTCGAAGTCCTTCGCTCTATCCAGCTGAGCTACGGGCGCT
>JBBIRN010000054.1:0-10821 GCA_037441785.1 Candidatus Aminicenantota bacterium
TCTTTGCAAAAAATATTCCCTCCACCAGCCTGCCCAGAACCCCGGGAAACGAAAAACGCTATTGTTAAGGCGCAAAATAAAAATAAAACCAGAAAAATTCTTAAACCTTTTATCTTTTATCCCCTTCTTGTAAGATTCCTATCAAATAATAACCTGTGGATTCCTCTTGAAAAGAAACTACAAAGTTTAATTCATTGTTTAACCTAACGCTCCTTATAAATTCAGGCACAAAGCCTTTAGGCAGAACAAATCTTTTTTTAATTTCTAAACTTTTTTTATCTACGGCTAAAATTTCATATCTGCCCCCTGTCACATAGCCTAACATTAAAAGGTATAGATAATCTCCATCCAGACAGGCATCATTTATAATCCGCCAGTTGGTAACGGTACCATCTTCGTTTTTTTTCAGACCATACTTAAAAATCATTTCCCTGTATCTTTCGCGATATTTTTCCAGGCCGTTTACCCCCGTTAACTTCTTTTCCAGAATAACCCGGTCCGAGAAATCAAAGGTCTTAATTTCTCCGAACAAATAAGATACATAATAAATAAGCTCACCATCGGAGAGGACAGACCCCGCATTGACAATTTGATCTAAAAGGTACGGTGAGATCTCTTTGCTTAATGAATATTCTAAATTATATTTTTGACCAATTGATTGAACTAGATTTCCATGATAATCATACACATTCACCAGGCTTTTTTCCCCTGGTATCGTCACTAAAGCTAATATTTTTGAAGAGCCAGCATAAAAATTATTAATTCCCGTAAAAGTCCTTATCCGACGGACAAAATTCCCCTTCGCATCAAACACCTCAATTCCATTATTGTCTTTGATCATTATTTCGCCTGTCTTTTGATCAACGGCAATTTTACTTGGCCATTGTAATTCGCCCGGCCCCTGGCCCAATCCACCAAATTTAAACAATAAGTCACCATATTTATTAAACTTAAATACAAAGTGCTCCCGATTATCTACCGCATAAATACAACCATCATTATCAACATCTATTATGGGAAAGGTCCGGAAAAAAATCTCTTGGGAGGGGAAAGAACTAACCAATTTCAGCTCTGCCTGCGGTAACTTTTCAAGAGCCAAAACGCCAAGAAACAGCCATATTACCAAAATCTGTAAAAATAGAGTTTTTTTCATCTAAAAACCTTTTATTTCAACAATTTTGCCATCAATTATATAAATAAGAAAATTTAATCTTATACCCCATTTATTTTTATTACACCTTAAATAAGCATTCTGCCACCTTTTATCCATACGTCTGATATCAACAGGCACATCTATGTCAAAAACTCTAACGAAGTTTTGAATATCTGAATCAGTAAAATCAGGTTTGAACATGAAGATTATCCTTAGGTTAGAGTTTGATTTTAAGGCTGCATAATCGATCAAAGGGCGACAGGGTAAATTTACATAATCAATTAAATAAATAGCCGAGTCTTTAAAATAATCTTTTTCTTCCTTGATAAGACGAGAAATACTTTCCCGACAATCTGAAGCCTTTTCTTTATGATAGAAATAAAAAACCGATAAAGAAATAATCAGAATAAGCGTAGCCCAAAGAATACTTTCAATTTTTAGAAGCCCCCTCTTAAACTCAGCCTGCCGGCTGGTTTCACCTTGCCCTTTTCCCATTTCCGTTAAGTTTCTATGGCTAATAATAAAAAAAACAACATCTTCGTCAAGGGCAGACTATCGCCTGCCGGCGTTGAAACAGACCTGGCCCTCTGCTAAAATCTGTCTATGAATAAAACCCTGATTCTTGACTTCGGGTCGCAGTATACCCAGCTCATTGCCAGAAAGGTGCGCGAGCTGGGTGTCTACTCTGAGATTCATCCGTTTAATACTCCGCTCCAGAAAATAAAGGCTTTAGCTCCTGGCGCCATCATCTTCTCCGGCGGGCCGCAGAGCGTCTACGAACCAGATTCCCCGCACCCCGACCCCGAGATTTTTAACCTGGGAATTCCCATTCTTGGCATCTGCTACGGTCTGCAACTCATCGCCTATCACCTGGGCGGCCAGGTCCAGAAAGCTCCAGCTCGCGAGTACGGTTTTGCTGCCCTTCACATCCTTGACCGAAGTGGCCTGCTTCATGGCCTTAAAAATAAAACTCAAGTCTGGATGAGTCACGGTGACCGGCTGGAAACTATCCCGGAAGGTTTTATCATTACTGCTCGCACGGCTAATTCCAGGGCCGCGGTCATTGAGAACCCGGAAAGAAAAATCTACGGCGTGCAGTTCCATCCAGAAGTAGCCCACACCCGGGAAGGCAAAAAAATCCTGAGCAATTTCCTTTTCCGCCTGGCCGGCCTGCGGGCCGACTGGAATATGAGTTCCTTCATTGAAGATAAAGTGAAAGAAATTCGCCAGCAGGTAGGAAAGGAAAAAGTTATCTGTGGTCTGAGCGGCGGCATAGATTCGCTGGTGACCTCTCTCCTCATCCAGAAAGCCATCGGCCACAATCTTTATTGCATATTTGTCAATAACGGTTTGCTGCGTAAGGGGGAGTATGAAAGCCTGTTGGAAGAATTCCGCCGCCAGTTTTCGCTTCAGGTCATCGCCGTGGAAGCTGAAGACCGGTTCTTAGAGAAGCTCAAAGGTGTTACTTCGCCAGAAAAAAAGCGCAAAATCATCGGCCAGGTCTTCATTGAGATTTTTGAAGAAGAAGCCAGAAAGCTCGGCCAAATTAAATTCTTAGCTCAGGGCACCATCTATCCTGATGTCATAGAAAGCACTTCCGTCAAAGGACCTTCCCACACCATTAAATCACACCACAACGTGGGCGGGCTGCCGGAAAAACTCAATTTCCAGCTGGTAGAGCCCCTGCGCGAGCTCTTCAAGGATGAAGTCCGGGCCCTGGCTCTCAAGCTGGGAGTAAGTCGGGAGTTTATCCAGCAACATCCTTTCCCCGGACCCGGCCTGGCCGTGAGAATCATCGGTGAAGTCAACAGAGAAAACCTGCGCCTGGTCAGAGAAGCTGATGCCATTCTTCTCGAAGAAGTCAGAAAAGCAAAGATATACCACAAACTCTGGCAGGCTTTTGCCGTGCTTCTGCCTGTCCGTTCCGTCGGTGTCATGGGCGACCAGAGAACCTACCAGCGGGTAGTGGCCATCCGCCTGGTGCAGAGCACAGACGGCATGACCGCCAACTGGTATCCTGCTTCCCCACGCCTTCTCAACCGTATTTCCACCAGAATCGTCAATGAAGTTGACGGCGTTAACCGGGTGGTTTACGATATAACTTCTAAACCACCGGGCACGATTGAATGGGAATAATCTTTTTCTTTAAGACTGAGGGTTGTTCATATGGATAAGTCCTTCATCCATCTTCACCTCCACACAGAATATTCCATACTTGATGGCTGTCTGAGAATTACCAACCTGCTGGAGGCAGTCAATAAATTTAACATGCCGGCCGTGGCCGTGACTGACCATGGCAATATCTTCGGGGCGGTAGAGTTTTTCAAGGCCGCCAAAAAGCAAGGTATAAAGCCCATCATAGGCTGTGAAGTTTACCTGGCGCCTAAATCCCGTTTTGACAAAAGACCGGGGAACGGAGAAGAAGCCAATAACTACCATCTGGTGCTGCTGGTTAAGGACGAAAAAGGTTATCGCAACTTATGCCAGCTCCTGACCGCTGCCTATTTAGAAGGATTTTATTACCGGCCGAGGATTGATAAGGAACTTCTGCGCCAGCACTCCGCCGGACTGATAGCACTCTCCAGCTGTCTTAAGGGTGAAGTCAACGATTACCTGGTCAAGGATATGGAAGATAAAGCAGAAGAAGCAGCCCGGGAATACCGGGAAATTTTCGGCGAAGAAAATTTCTACCTGGAACTTCAAGACCATGGTCTGCCGGAACAGAAAAAGATTATTCCCGGGATTGTGGCCCTGTCTAAAAAGCTCGGGCTCCCGCTGGTGGCCACTAACGATGTTCATTTCCTGAACCAGGAAGATGCCCAGATTCAGGATGTGCTCATCTGTATCCAGACCGGGAAAAAACTCACTGACACCGACCGCCTGCGTTTTTCCAGCGACCAGTTTTACCTAAAATCCTCCGCCGAGATGAAAGAGCTTTTTGCCGCCTACCCAGAAGCCATCGAAAACACCAGGCGCATTGCCGCCCGCTGCAACTTTGAATTTCCCATGAGCGGTCATTTCCTGCCCAACTTCAAGGCTCCGGACAACAAAAACCTCCGGGATTATTTTGAAGAAGTGGTCAGGCAGGGTTTTGAAAAAAGACTGCCGCAGATAAAAGAAAAGATTGAAAAAGGACTCAACCCCCACACCCTGGAAGAATACTACCAGCGCCTGGAGAGGGAAATAAAACTTATTGAACAGATGGGTTTTGAGGGATATTTCCTCATCGTCTGGGACCTGATTAAAGCTTCCCGGGAGCGGGGCATTCCGGTGGGGCCAGGCCGTGGCTCAGCCGCCGGCAGCTTAATCGCCTTCTGCCTGGGAATTACCCAGATTGACCCGATTGAGTACGACCTGCTCTTTGAACGTTTCCTCAACCCCGAAAGAATCAGTTTGCCCGACATTGATATTGATTTCTGCGGACGCCGGCGCCAGGAAGTCATTGATTACGTCACCCAGAAATACGGTCAGGAAAACGTCTGCCAGATTATCACTTTTGGGACCATGGCTGCCCGTCAGGCCATCAGGGATGTCGGCCGGGTGATGGACGTCCCCCTGAGCGAGGTGGACAGAGTGGCCAAGATGATTCCCACTCAGGGACCCGACACCAGCATTGAAGGCGCCCTGAAAAGCGTCCCGGAGCTTAAAGAGCTTTACCAGAAAAACGAAAGAATCGCCCGGCTGCTGGATGTGGCTAAAAAAATAGAAGGTCAGGTGCGGCATCCTTCCATTCACGCCGCCGGTATCGTCATCACCCCCAAACCCCTGGTGGAATTCCTCCCCCTTTACCAATCATCCAAAGGTGAAATCACCACCCAGTTTCCGATGACGGACATTGAAGCGATTGGCCTGCTGAAGATGGACATACTCGGGCTCAGAAACCTGACCATCATCACCGATACTCTGGCCTTCATAGAAAAAGACACGGGAGAAAAGGTAGACCTGAACAGCCTCCCTCTTGATGACCAGAAAACCTATGAGGTTTTTCAGCAGGGCAACACCAACGGGGTGTTCCAGTTTGAAAGCCACGGGATGAAAGAACTCTTGCGGCGTTTTAAACCTGAACAATTTCGCGACCTCATTGCTCTCAATGCTCTCTACCGCCCGGGACCAATCAAGAGCGGGATGATGGAAGAATTCATCCAGCGCAAAAATCATCCGGAGCGCATTACTTACGAGTTACCCCAGCTGGAGCCGATTCTCAAGGAAACCAGGGGCATTATTGTCTACCAGGAACAGGTTATGAGGATTGCCACGGTCCTGGCCGGGTTCACCATGGCTGAGGCTGACCTGCTGCGTAAAGCCATGGGTAAAAAAATCAAAGAAATGATGAACGCCCAGAAGGAAAAATTCCTGCAGGGCGCTAAGAAAAACGGTATCCAGCAGGCGAAAGCAGAAAAGATATTTGACCAGATTGTCCAGTTCGCTGAATACGGGTTTAATAAGTCGCACAGCGCCGCTTATGCCTACCTGGCCTACCAGACCGCCTATCTCAAAGCTCATTATCCAGCCCATTTTCTGGCCGCCCTGATGACCTCAGAAGCCGAAAAGGGCGACACTTCCCAGATAGTCAAGTACCTGAACGAGTGCCGTGAGCTGGGCATTAAGGTGCTGCCACCTGACATAAACTACAGCCATTACAACTTCACTGTTGAAGGCAACAACATCCGGATGGGACTTTCGGCCATCAAGAACGTGGGGGAGAACACTATCCACGAGCTGCTCGCCTGGCGGAAGAAGAAAGGGAAGTTTAAAAATCTCTTTGACCTTTTTGAAGACTATGACTCCCGGGTTTTAAACCGCAAAGCACTGGAAAGCCTGATTAAAGCTGGCGCCCTGGATTCTCTGGGCTGGAAACGCTCTCAGCTTTTCTACCTCCTGGACACTCTTATAGAATATGGACATCAGCGCCAGAAAGCTCGGGAAGAACAGGCTATCTCCCTTTTTAACGAAGATTACCTGCGGCCACCAGACATCCCGGCGGAAGTCCATTCCATGAACGAATGGGAAGAAGAAGTACTTCTGGCTTACGAGAAGGAAGTGCTGGGCACCTATCTCTCAAGCCATCCCCTGGCCAGATACAAAAAGCGCCTGAACCGCCTGGTAAGCCACACAGTAGAGGCCCTGGACCCGGAAGAAGACTTTGACCGGGAAGTGCGGCTGGCGGGCATTGTTGTGTCTGTTAAATTGCTAAAAACAAAAAAAGATGAAAGAATGGCAGCTTTTGTTCTGGAAGACCTGAGCGGTCAGGTTGATGTCACGGTCTTTCCTGAGCCTTACAGCAAATACCACCCTTACATTAAAGAGGGACAGCTAATCTGGGTAAAAGGCCGGATGTCCATAGATAGTTTTGAAGCCAAGAAAATTCTGGCCTCGCAAATCCTGCCTCTGGAGGAAGCCCTGGAAAAGCAGGCCAGAAAAACCATCATCCGCCTGCGGCTGGACCACCTCTCTGAAGAAGATGTAAACCAGCTCCATAAAATTCTGGCTTCTTTCCCCGGCGAATGCCCCCTTTACCTGGAAATGGAAAAGGCTGATTCTGTTTATCTCGTCCAGTCGGCCGAATACCAGGCCGTCTCTCCTTCGGAAGCCTTTCTGGAACAGGTAGAAGCCCTGCTTGGACCTGAAGCCGTGCTGGTAGAATATTGACCTTGCCTGATTGACAGAAAATAGCTAAAAATGTAGAGTAAATTATCTATTTTCATAAAATTATAGCCTGAAACGGATTTAGGAAGAGAAAAGTGGCTTTTGACCTGATAATTGCTGACCCGAGCCCGACGATGAAAAAAATCTACCAGACTGCTCTGCCCGAAACGCAGTACCGCTTACACTTCGCCAGCAACCTGGAAGAACTTTTCCACCTGCTGGAAACCGTGAGCCCGGAGCTGATTATCACCGACCAGGCTATCTATGAAAATTCGGCCGCCCTGCTGGAGTTCAGGCAAAGGCTGAAAACCGAAGACGATATCCCGGTTTTCCTCACCGCCGGTCTTTTTGATCGGCTTTCGGGAGATTATGTTCAGCAGCTCCAACCGGAAAAAGTTCTGGTAAAACCTTTTTCTCTTGATGCCTTTTTAAACACTATAAGAGACGTGATAGAAAAAAAGCACCTGCCAGATACTCTGCCAGAAGAATTGCCAGAGGTGCGGGAACAGGAAATCGGGCCAGAAACCGAGGGCCTTCCTCTGCAACTGCAGCGTCAGGTGCAGCTCCTGGTTAGACAGGAAATGCTGGAAACCGAAAGAGAGCTGGAAAAAAGAATTAAAGCCAGTCTTCTACGCGAGCTAAGGCTAACAGAATCCTCAGCCGGAGGACCTTCGGCAACCAATAACAAACCTGAAGGAAAAGGTTAAGGTAAAAATGAGAGAAAAAAAGTTGTTAGAAAAAGCTTACGACCCCACGCCAGTGGAAGCCAGATGGGGCAAATTCTGGCTGGAAGAAAAACTCTTTGTGGCTGACGCCAATTCCCCAAAACCGAAGTTCTCCATGGTCCTGCCGCCACCTAACGTGACCGGCGTGCTGCACATGGGCCACGCCCTGTGCTTTACCCTGCCTGATGTGATTGTTCGCTGGAAAAAGATGCAGGGCTACAACACCATGTGGCTGCCCGGTACTGACCATGCTTCCATCGCTGTCCACAACGTCATAGAACAATCCCTGGCCGAAAAAGGTCTCAGCCGGGAAAAAGTTGGCCGGGAAGAATTCCTGCGGGTGGCCTGGGAATGGAAAAAGAAATACGGCGGAGTCATTACCGAACAGCTGAAACGACTTGGCTGTTCCTTAGACTGGTCACGCGAGCGGTTCACCATGGATGAAGGTTTTTCCCGGGCGGTGAAATATGTTTTTGTCTCCCTCTACCGGGAAGGACTCATCTACCGGGACTATTATCTAGTGAACCGTTGTCCCCGCTGTCAGACAGTTCTTTCAGACATTGAAATTGAACACAAAGAAGTTCAGGGTAAGCTCTGGTACATCAAGTACCCTGTTCCTGGCACTGAGGAAAGTATCGTCGTGGCCACGACCGGGCCAGAGACCATGCTGGGCGACACCGCCGTCGCTGTTCATCCGGATGATGAGCGCTATTTTAAATATCACGGTAAAAAGGTTCTGCTGCCGCTGCAAAACCGGCTGATTCCGGTTATCACTGATGAGCGGGTAGAAAAAGATTTTGGAACTGGCGCCGTTAAGGTGACCCCAGCCCACGACCCGGTGGATTTTGAGCTCGGTCGCAAGCACAACCTGGAACAGGTAATTGTGATTGATGGTCAGGGCCGGATGACGGAAGCCGCCGGAGAAGAATTTAAAGGACTGGACCGTTTTGCCTGCCGGGCGAAGGTAGTGGAGAAGCTTAAAGAACTCGGCTACCTGGTGAAAGTGGAAGATTATATGCACGCGGTAGGGCATTGCTACCGCTGCAAAACCATCATTGAACCTCATCTTTCCTGGCAGTGGTTTGTTAAGATAGAGCCGCTGGCCAGGGAAGCCATCCGGGCCGTAGAAGAAAAGCGCATTGTTTTCATCCCAGAAAACTGGACCAAAACCTACTTTGAATGGATGTACAAGATTCATGACTGGTGCATCTCCCGCCAGCTGTGGTGGGGACACCGCATCCCGGCTTATTATTGCCAGAACTGCGGCCACATCATGGTGGAAATGGAAGACCCGGCTGCCTGTGAAAAATGTGGTGGCCCGGTGGTTCAGGATGAAGATGTGCTGGATACCTGGTTTTCCTCTGCTCTCTGGCCCTTTGCCACCCTGGGCTGGCCGGAAGAAACTCAGGACCTGAAGGTTTTCTACCCGACAGACCTTCTGGCTACAGGCTTTGACATCATCTTTTTCTGGGTGGCCAGGATGATTATGATGGGCCTGAAGTTCATGAAGGACATTCCCTTCCGCGAAGTTTTTATCAACGGCTTGGTCCGGGATATGAAAAAGCGCAAGATGAGCAAATCCGAAGGAAACATCATTGACCCGCTGGAAATGATAGAAAAATACGGCACGGACGCGCTGCGTTTCACCTTGATTTCTCTGGCTGTTCCCGGCATGGACATCGCTCTCTCCGAAGAAAGGATGGCCGGTTACCGGGCTTTTGCCAATAAAATCTGGAACGCTTCCAGGTTCGTGCTCATGAACCTGGCGGAAGAAAAATTTACCCCGGACCCCGCTTCCCTGACCCTGCCCAACCGCTGGATACGAAGCCGGCTGGCCCGGACCATCCAGCAGCTGGACAGTTCACTTAAAGAATACAAATTCTATGAAGCGGCAGAAACCATCTACCACTTCATCTGGCATGAATTCTGCGACTGGTACATTGAGTTCATCAAGCCCGAGCTGAAAGCCGGAAACCGCCAGACCCAGACGGTCATGGAAGAAACGCTGGAAGCCATTTTGCGGCTGCTGCATCCTTTTATGCCCTTCATCACCGAAGAAATCTGGCACCATCTACCGGAAACAGGTCGTTCGTTGCTGGAAGCCAAGTGGCCAGAGGCCAGGCCGGAATGGATAGATGAAGAAGCCGAAGCAGCCATGAAATTCCTGCAGGAAATAATTTCTGAGGTCCGGACCATCAGGGCCGAAAATAAGATACCGGTGAACGAAAAAGTTGACCTGTGGATAACCGGCGGCCAGCAAAGTCAAAAACTGGTCGGCCCCTACGAAGCCGCCATCCAGTTACTGGCCAGGGTGGGAAAAATCGCTTACGTCCAGGACCTTAGCGGTGAAAAGAACCTGCTCAAGGGCGTGGCCGGGACCACAGAAATCGGCCTCAAGGTGGCTGTGGCTTTAGACCTTTCCCAGGAAAAAGAAAGACTGGAAAAAGAGCTGTCTCGAGTGGTAGAAGACATACAAAAAGTGGAAGCCAGGATTAACAACCCGGCTTTTCTGGAAAAGGCTCCAGCCGCGGTGGTGGAAGAACACCGGCAGAGGCTCTCGGAACTCCAGCTTAAAAAAGAAAAGCTGGAAAAAAGCCTGGCCGAGCTAAAATAAAACAGCTTGAAAAAAAAGACTGCTTATAATATATCCATGCCTTCCCGCAGGATGAAATTCGGCGACCTTTGTTTTCGTTTTAAGCAGCTTGATTCCACCATGAATTTCTGTGCCCGGCTGGCGGAACTCGGCTTTCCCGAAGGTGTAGCAGTGCTGGCAGAAGAGCAAACGGCCGGCCGAGGAACAAAAGGCCGGAGCTGGTATTCTCCTCCGGGCCAGGGGCTTTATGTCTCCTTTCTTTTAAGGCCCGCGCCCGAAAAGCTGAACTACCTCTCGCTGGTGGCCGGTCTGGCTGCAAGAGAAGCTGTGAAATCACTGACCAATGTGGACCTCAGGCTGAAATGGCCTAACGACCTGGTCTTTAAAGGAAAAAAGCTGGGTGGCATCCTGTGTGAAGGCGTTTCTTCAGGAGAAAAAGCGGCTGTGGTGGTCGGTATCGGCATAAACGTTAACCATCAGCCGGAAGATTTCCCGCCCGAGATAGCTGACCTGGCCACTTCTCTGGCCATCATCACCGGACAAAAGCAGGACCCGGAAATTCTTTTTGATTTCCTTGGGAAAAACCTGGAACTCTGGTATAATAAACTGGAAAAAGGGCCGGTATCAGAAATTATCCAAAGCTTTAAAACCAGTTTATCTTTTTCTCCGGGTCAGAAACTCAGGCTGGTGGAAACCTCTGGGAA
>JBBIRN010000055.1:0-4318 GCA_037441785.1 Candidatus Aminicenantota bacterium
ATCAAAGCCGCCGTGGAGTTAGTAGGCAGAAAAGTTCCGCTGGAAGTGTCCGGAAAGGTCAGGCTTGAAAATGTCAGAAGCCTGGCTTTAACCGGAGTGGATTACATCTCCGTGGGGGCTTTGACTCATTCTTTCCGTTCGGCAGACATTTCGCTGGAATTTTTATCAGGAAAATGATGGCCTTAAGAAAAGACGAAGAATTTTATTCCGACCTTCTCATCATCGGCTGCGGAGTGGCGGGAGCCACGGCTGCTCTGGAAGCAGCCCGTCAGGGTTTTGAAGTTAACGTGGTCATAAAATCGTCCGGCCCTGAGGGTTCCAACACTTACTGGGCTCAGGGGGGCATCGTCTCTTTCGGCGAAGATGACCATCCGGAATTACTCTACGATGATATCATGCGCGCCGGAGACGGCATCAACAACCCGGAAGCGGTTGAAGTTCTGGTCAGAGAAGGAAAAAAAGCAGTAGAGGAGATTCTGCTGGAAGAATTAAAGATACCTTTTGCCCGGACCTCGCCCGATAAACTGGACTATGCCCTGGAAGGGGGGCATTCCAGAAGGCGCATTCTGCATGTGGCTGATGCCACCGGCCAGACTATCAGCCAGGCCTTTCACCGCAAGCTGCAGGAGTTTCCTAACCTCCATTTCTTCTTTGACCATACGGCCGTTGACTTACTGACCATACCACATCATTCGAAAAATCCCCTGCATTATTATCAGCCTCCGCGTTGTCTCGGCGCCTATGTGTTGGACAATAATACCAGGCAAATAAAAAAATTTCTGGCGCCTTATACTATCCTGGCCACCGGCGGGTGCGGAGCGGTGTTTCAGTTTACCTCCAACCCCAGGACAGCAGTGGGGTCCGGATACGCCATGGCTCTAAGAGCTGGGGCCCGGATTGTTAACATGGAATACATTCAGTTTCACCCGACTGCTCTTTACCACCGGGAAGCGGATAGTTTTCTGATTTCTGAATCAGTCAGGGGCGAAGGTGCCAGGTTAAAAACCAGGGATGGCCAGACTTTTATGGAAAAGTACAGCCCGCTAAAAGACCTGGCTCCCCGCGATGAGGTTACCAGAGCTATCTACCAGGAAATGGTCAACACCAACTCCGATTTTGTTCTGCTGGATGTGGCCAATTATGTGAAAGTAAACATCAAGAAAAGATTTCCCTACATTTATCGCACCTGTAAGCAGTACGGAATTGATATTACCAAGGAACCGATTCCGGTGGTTCCGGCCGCTCATTTCTGCTGTGGCGGGGTGCTGGTTGATACCTGGGGTCAGTCCTCACTCTCCGGGCTTTATGCTGTGGGCGAGGTCGCCTGCACCGGTGTTCATGGTGCTAATCGCCTGGCCTCAACTTCTCTTCTGGAAGGACTGGTCTGGGGCAGAAGGGCGGTGAAACACATAGCTGAGAATTTTAACCCAGCTCTGGCCTGTAACCCGGACGAGATTCATCCCTGGTATTATCCGGCTGATGGTGAAGAAATTGACCCGGCTTTGATTAATCAGGACTGGGCCACCATCAGAAGCACGATGTGGAATTATGCGGGTATTGTGCGGACCGCCCGGAGGCTGGAAAGAGCCAGGGCTGACCTGGAGTACCTGAAGCACAGGATTGACCGTTTCTACAAAGAAGCCCCCATGGACCCCAAGCTGGTTGATTTAAGACACGGCATTCAGGTTGCTCTGATGATAACTTACGCCGCTCTGGCCAACCCCCACAGCCGGGGAGCTCATTTCCGCAAAGATTGAAATGCTTAACCAGCTGGAAATTTGAGCTAATTAGCTCTGGACTCTGGCAGTTTAGCCTGAGCTGTTTTATAATAGAACAAATTTTTAATTTACGGTGGAGATTTTCCATGGTGGACAAAAACGACCTGAAAAAGACTCTTAACCTTCCTCAAACCACTTTTGCCATGAAGGCTCAGTTAGCCCAGAAAGAGCCAGAAATTATCAAGAAATGGGAAAAAATGAACCTGTACCAGAAGATACAGGAACGCCGCCAGGGTCATCCAACTTTCGTGCTGCATGATGGCCCGCCTTATGCCAACGGCCATATTCATCTTGGCACGGCTTTGAATAAGATTCTCAAGGATTTTATCGTTAAATCCAGAACCATGAGGGGATATCTATCTCCTTATGTCCCAGGCTGGGACTGCCATGGTCTGCCGATTGAAATCAGGGTTGATCAGCTCCTCGGCGAGAAGAAAAAACAGATCTCAGTCATTGAGAAAAGAGAAGAATGCCGCAAATATGCCCTTAAATTCATAGACATTCAGCGAGAAGAGTTTGTCAGGTTAGGGGTTTTTGGCGAATGGCAGAAGCCTTACCTGACTATGAACCCGGAATATGAAGCTGATATCTTAAGGTTCCTGGCCGCCTTTTTTGATTCCGGCAATGTCTACAAAGGGAAAAGGCCGGTCCATTGGTGCCTGCACTGTCAGACGGCTCTGGCTGAAGCTGAAATAGAGTACAAAGAAAAGAAATCTCCGTCCATCTACGTGAAGTTTCCGCTTCTCTCTGACCTCTCGGAGAAGTTTCCAGCTCTGAGAGGTAAAAAAGTTTCCGTAATCATCTGGACCACCACACCCTGGACCCTCCCGGCTAACCTGGCCATTGCTGTTCACCCCGATTATGAATACGTAGCCGCGGAAATGGGCCAGGAAGTTTTTATCATGGCCAGAAGGTTGCTGCCGGTGGTAGCTGAAGAACTGGGTTTTACCGAATACCGCGAACTGGCGGTCTTTTCTGGTAAAGAACTGGAAGGGCTTAAAGCGCGCCATCCGTTTATTGACCGAGAATCCGTTCTGGTGCTGGCTGAGTACGTAACGCTGGATGATGGTACTGGCTGCGTCCACACTGCGCCCGGTCATGGATATGATGACTATCTGACCGGTGTGGCTTATGGTCTTGATATTTATACTCCGGTTGATGAGGAAGGGAAGTTTCTGCCTCAGGTGGAGCGTTACGGTGGGATGAATGTTTTTGCCGCCAACCCGGTGATTATTGAGGATATGAAAAAGGATGGTACCCTGCTTAAAGCCAGTGAAATCAGCCATTCTTATCCACATTGCTGGAGATGTAAGCAGCCGGTCATCTTCCGGGCTACCGAGCAATGGTTCATTTCCATGGATAAGAACGACCTGAGAAAAAGAACGCTGGAAGAAATTAAGAAAATTCGCTGGATTCCCTACTGGGGTGAGGAAAGAATCTCCAACATGATGGCAGCCAGGCCGGATTGGTGTATCTCAAGACAGAGGTCCTGGGGAGTGCCCATACCGGCTTTTTACTGCGAAAACTGCGGTAATATTCTAGCGGACGGCCACATTACCAGGCACGTAGCCGGTATTTTTGAGAAGGAAGGTTCTAATGCCTGGTTTGAGAAGCCAGCGGCTGAACTTCTTCCACCAGGACAGAAGTGCCCGGTCTGTGGCAGTCAGAATTTTAAGAAGGAAAATAACATCCTGGATGTCTGGTTTGAATCAGGTGCCAGCCACAGCATTCTGGGAAAACGGGAAGACCTGCCCTGGCCGGCTGACATTTACGTGGAAGGTCATGACCAGTACCGGGGCTGGTTCAACAGCTCTCTGGTGATTGGTGTAGGAGCTAAAAATGGCAGCCCCTACAAAACCTGCCTGACTCATGGTTTTGTCCTGGACGAGCAGGGTCGGGCCATGTCCAAGTCTTTAGGCAATTACATAGAACCCAATGAAATCATCTCCCAGCACGGAGCGGAAATTCTGAGGCTCTGGGTGGCCATGCTCAACTACAAGGAAGATGCCAGGTTTGGCCAGGAAATCCTCCAGCGCCTGGTGGAAGCTTACCGCAAAATCAGAAATACCTGGCGTTTTCTGCTCGGCAATCTTTACGATTTTAACCCTGATCAGCATCTGGTTGAGCCAGAAAAAATGCTCTGGCTGGACCGCTGGATTCTGGAAAGAAACAGGCAGATAAGGAACCGGGTTGTTCAGGCCTATGATGATTATGAATTCCATGTGGTTTTCCATGCGCTTTATAATTTCTTTACTGTTGACCTGAGTGCTTTCTACCTGGATGTCATTAAAGACCGGATGTATTGCTCGGGCCCGGCTTCTCTGAAAATAAGGTCAGGCCAGACGGCCATGTTCCCTGTACTCAGAGATACGCTCAAAATGATGGCTCCCATACTGCCTTTCACCACTGATGAAGCCTGGGAAGCCATGCCGGGGTATCAGGGCAAAGAAGAGTCTGTTCATCTGACAGATTTTCCTGAGGAAACTGCTGGATGGCTTTCTGAAGAGATGATGAAAAAGGTTGACCGGCTCCTGGATATC
>JBBIRN010000055.1:4337-10809 GCA_037441785.1 Candidatus Aminicenantota bacterium
GTTCAAAAAGAGATGGAAAAAGCCCGGGAAAGCAAGCTGATTGGTAACTCGCTGGAAGCCAGGCTTTTGTTTAAGGCGCCGGAAGAGGTCTATGACCTGTTGGCTGAATTTAGAGCTGACCTGCCGGCTCTTTTCATAGTCTCAGCCGTTCAGGTTGAGCCGGTGAGCGGAGCAGAACTACAGATTATGGTAGAGCAAGCTGAAGGTCAGAAGTGTGAAAGGTGCTGGAACTTCTCCACCACCGTTGGACAGGATGCCACCCATCCAGAGGTTTGCGCCAGATGCAGCCAGGTCCTGAAGGAAATCGGAAAGTGAGTAAGAAAGGCGTTTTTTATTACCTCTTTATATTTTTCTGGCTGGCTCTGGACCAGCTGACTAAGTATCTGGTGGCCAAAAATATCAATCTTTATGAAGTAAAGACTGTCATTCCTGGTTTTTTTAACCTTACTCATGTGCACAACCGGGGAGCAATTTTTGGTTTTCTGGGAAACAGCGAAAAACCTCTGGCTCTGATTTTTCTTAATCTGGGGGCGCTGGTGGCTTTTTCTGTGGTGGTTTATTATTTTTTAAAGACACCCCCGGAGCTGAGCTGGATGAAAACATCTTTTGCCCTGATCATCAGCGGAGCCATGGGCAACCTGGCGGACAGGATTTTTCGTGGCTATGTGATAGATTTTCTTGATTTCTACGTAAAAAGATTTCACTGGCCGTTTTTTAACGTGGCGGATAGTTGTATTACGGTGGGCACGGTTATTCTACTTTTTATTTTATTGAAAGGAACCAAACATGCTGCCCGTACTTTTTAAGGTTGGACCGATTACTATTCACACCTATGGTGTGATGATGGCCATAGGGCTTCTGGCTGCCCTGTGGTTTATTATGGTCCAGGCGAAAAAACAGGGCTATGATACTAACAAGCTTCTTGATGCTGCCTTCTGGATTATCCTGGTCTCTCTCCTCGGCGCCAAGCTTATCCTGTTCTTTGGCCGATTTTCTTACTACCTCAACAATCCTGGAGAATTGCTCAGTCTGGCCAGGTCAGGAGGCGTTTTCCAGGGTGGGCTAACTTTTGGAGTGATTTTCGCCGTTTTTTATTTTCGTAAGAAAAAAATTCCTTTATGGCCTACAGCTGATATCATTGCCCCGGCTATTGCTCTGGGTCACGGGTTTGGACGCCTCGGCTGTTTTTCAGCCAGTTGCTGCTATGGCCGGGCCTGTTCGCTTCCCTGGGCCGTGGTTTTTAAGAATGAATATGCTCATGAACTGACGGGCATTCCCCTGAACGTCCCGCTTCATCCGGTTCAGCTTTATGAATCAGCGCTTAATTTCCTTAATTTTTTCATCCTGTTTATGATTTTAAAAAAGAAAAAGTTTGACGGTCAGGTCTTCAGTTTCTACATCATCAACTATTCAATTATCAGGTTTTTTACCGAGTATTTTCGCGGTGACCATGCGGACAACACTTATTTAATCCGGGGAGAAACAGCCCTGAGCAGCCTATCTTTGCCGCAGCTTTATTGTCTGATCGGCTTGGTGGTTGGAATTGTGCTGCTTCAGATTTTCCGACGGGCTAAACGTGCTTGAGAAAAAGTATTTTGTAGAACAGGCTAAGGAAGAACGTCTGGATGTCTATCTCAAGGAAGAATTAAAAAATTTCAGCCGAGCCCAGATTCAAAAAGCCATAAAAGAAGGCAAAATTACTGTCAATCACCAGGTAGTAAAACCCAGCTACCGCCTGAGGCCGGGTGACCTGGTGGAAGTCAGGATAGAAGAGACGACGGAACAGACCGCTCTCCGGCCAGAAGAGGTCCATTTTCGGGTCATTTTTGAAGACAGTCAAATAATCGTGGTAGATAAACCGTCAGGTCTGGCTGTGCACCCTGGCGCTGGTTTGAAGCACGGAACACTGGTGCATGGTCTTTTACTGAAGTATCCGGAAATTAGCCGAGTTGGTTCGCCTTTAAGGCCAGGAATTGTCCATCGGCTGGACAAAGATACTTCTGGGGTGCTGGTGGTGGCCAGAACTAACCAGGCTTACCAGTCGTTAAGGGAACAGTTTGAGGACAGAAGCATCAGCAAGACCTACCTGGCTCTGGCTCTGGGCCGCTTTAAAGAGAAAAAGGGGACAATTGACCTGCCCATTGGCCGGCACCTCCATCAGCGGGAAAAAATTTCTGTTAGAACCCGGAAGCCCAGGGTAGCTATTACTCATTACGAAGTAATTGAGCAATTTAAGGAGACCGCTTTGCTGGCTTTAAAACCGGTTACTGGCCGCACTCATCAGCTGCGGGTTCATCTTTCTGCTACCGGCCATCCGATTGCCGGCGACCCCAAGTACGGCGGGCTGGGGGAGAAGGGCCGGAAAAGATGGCCCCGGCTTTTTCTGCATGCCTGGAAGCTAGCTCTTACTCATCCGCTTTCTGGAGAACGGCTGGAGTTTGAATCTCCGTTGCCGGAAGAACTGAGCCAGGTCCTTGAACGAGAAAGGCTTCTAAAATAAAAAAATCAGTTTGTCTCCTTGAGTAAAATGCTTTTTTTTATTAATATATATGCTTAAATCCAAGAAATTTTTTCTTGGCCCGAGAAAAACCAAATTACCGGAGGAACAAGAATGAAGGATTATAGCCCAGAAAAACTGAGAAACATTGCTTTTGTCGGACATGGTTCATCAGGCAAAACTTCTCTTACGGCTGCCACCCTTTTCGCGGGCGGGGTGACTTCTAGGCTGACCAAGGTGGACAAGGGCAACACCGTCACAGATTATGACCCGGAAGAAATTGAAAGAAAAATTTCCATAAATTCTGCTCCCTGTTTTTTGGAATGGAAAGACCATAAAGTTAACATCATTGATACACCTGGTTACAGCAGCTTTCTCTGGGATACCAGAGCCAGCCTGAGAGCTGTTGATTCAGCCCTGCTGCTGGTCTGCGGGGTGGCCGGAGTAGAAGTGGGCACGGAAAAAGTCTGGGAAATGATGGAAGAGCTGGGCCTGCCCAGGATGATAGTGGTTAACAAGCTGGACCGGGAAAACGCCAGCTTCAGCCGGACAGTCAATGAAATCCAGCAGTTTTTTGGCCGCCAGGCCATACCGGTGCAGATACCAATCGGGGAAGAAAAAAATTTCACCGGCGTGGTGGACCTGATTAAGAAAAAAGCTTACCTTTTTGAAAAAGATGAAAGCGGCAAATTTCAGGAAACAGAAGTGCCGGCTGAGCTAAAAGAAGAAGTAGAAAGCAGGTACACCCAGCTGGTGGAAATGGTCGCGGAAACTGATGAAAAGTTGATGGAGAAATATTTTGAACAGGGCGAACTTTCCAGCGAAGAGCTGTTGAGTGGTCTGAAGAAGAGTGTTTTCAACCACCAGATATTCCCCGTCTTTGCCGCCTCAGCCCTGATGAACATCGGTGCCCAGATGATTCTGGATGGTATCGTGGATTTTATGCCTTCGCCGCTGGAAAGAGGGAAGGTAAAAGCCAGAGTCAAAGGACAGGAAACGGAACTGGAGCTATCGCCGGAGGGACCTTTTGCTGCCCTGGTGTTTAAAACCATTTCTGACCCTTACACCGGTCGCATTTCTCTCATGAGGGTTTTTTCCGGAAAAATCGGGCCAGATGCTACCGTAACCAATACTACCAAGGATACGGACGAAAAACTGGGTGGACTTTTCTTCCTCCAGGGCAAAGAGCAGGTTCCGGCCGGTCAGGCTAAAGCCGGAGATATTGTGGCCACGGCTAAGTTGAAAGCCACTCTCACCGGTGATACCCTGTGTGCCAAGGGCGCGGAGATAGAGTTTGAACCCATAAAATTCCCTGAGCCTTCCATTTCTTTTGCCATAGAACCAAAGACCAGAGCGGATGAAGATAAAATTTCTCAGGCTACTCACCGGGTTACCGAAGAAGACCCGACGGTGCGAATTGAAAGGGACCCGGAAACCAACCAGTTGCTGATTTCAGGTAACGGCGAATTGCACGTGCGCATCATTACCGAGAAGCTGAAAAAACGTTACAACGTGGACGTGGAGCTGAAGCCCCCTAAAATCCCGTACCGGGAAACCATTAAGGGCCGGAGTGATGTCCAGGGCAAGTACAAGAAACAAACTGGTGGACGCGGTCAGTACGGTGATGTCAAAATTAAAATGGAACCCTTGCCCCGGGGAAAGGATTTTGAGTTTGAGGACAAAATATTTGGTGGTGCCATTCCCAAGAACTTTATTCCTTCCATTGAAAAAGGCATCCAGGAAGCCCGCAAAAAAGGCATCCTGGCCGGTTACCCGGTGGTGGATTTCAAAGTTATCCTTTATGATGGCTCCTACCATGAAGTAGACTCTTCCGATATTGCCTTTAAGATTGCTGCTTCCATGGCCTTCAAGAAAGGCATGAAAGAAGCCAAACCCACGCTGCTTGAACCTATCATGAACGTGGAAATTTACACCCCAGAAGCTTACATGGGCGACATCATGGGAGCTCTGAATGGCCGGCGCGGCAAAGTCCAGGGCATGGAGCAGAAAGGCAACATGAGAATTCTTAAAGCCCAGGTGCCCATGGCCGAAATGCTCGATTTTGAACCAACCCTGACTTCCATAACTGGCGGTCGCGGTTCTTTCATCATGGAATTTTCCCACTACGAAGAAGTGCCCGCTCAACTGCAGCAGAAAATCATCGCCGAAGCCATCAAAGAAGGCCGGGTAAAACCAGAAGAAGAGTAACAAGAATACAGTTTTTCCCGTTAGCTCTTCTAACTTCTGAAGAAGTGGTAATATCTTTCTGAGCCGGCCAGTTGTTCAGGCCTGAAAGAAAAATTGCTTGATGCCCCGCTCCTCTCTTAAAGACCAAAACCTCAAGCTTTTAAAACTGACTTATTAATTTAATTAGTTTAAACAGACATAGGAAGCAATTTCATCAGCCAATCTGGAGCTAGTTGATTTTTAGCTCCTGTTTCTGAAAAACCATCACCTGAAACAGACTGATAAAAGACAAAAAACGTCAACCGAAAAAGAGCAAGGACTTTCCCGGGTTGCCCGGACGCCTGGCTTAACTTTTTAGTGCCCACCAGGGGAGGGAAATAAAAATCTTCCTCCTGTTTGTTTTACGTTTAATCCGGAAGTTTAAATGGATATAATAATCACCTGAGAAAAGACAGGAGAAAGATGATATGTTAAACAGGCGAAAAACTCTTTTAATTTTTCTTCTGGTTGCTTTAATCTTAGCGGCGGGTTTTTTAGCTTATGCTGAAGAATGTACTCTGATAGTAGCTTCAGGCAAGGCCACAGCCACGGGCCGGCCGCTGATGTGGAAGAACCGCGATACCTCACAGCTCCTTAATAAGCTGATGTACTTCAAGGGGGCCAGGTACAAATTTATCGGCCTTATAGATGCGGATGATGCCGAAGGCAAAGAAATCTGGGCCGGCTTGAACGAGCGAGGACTGGCCATAATGAATTCCCAGGCTGATGACCTGGCTCTCAAGCAAAAAAAGTACGACGGTGCCGGAAACGGAGCTTTTATGAAAAAGGCCCTCGGTGAGTGCGCTACCGTGGATGAATTTGAAAAGCTTCTGGCAAGAGAAAAAGGGAAGTGGGACCTGGCCGCCAATTTCGGGGTGATAGATGCCAACGGTGGGGCGGCCTTTTTTGAGACTTCAAGCGATTATTTCACCCGCTTTGATACCGGTGATAAAAAGGTGGCTCCTTTCGGTTACATAGTAAGGACTAATTTTAGCTACACCTCACCGGATTTTCTTCAGGGCGGTGGGTTTATCAGGTTTGAAAGGATGAGCCATCTGGCAGAAATGGCTTGGTCTACCGGACAGCTGGAGGTTAAGTTCATCCTGCAGCAGGCAGCGCGCGACCTCAACCATGAAAAGCTTCATTCCTACCCCTTGAGCAGACCATTGCCTGAGGACCCGGCTGAGCCGCTTTACATCAACACCAATGACACCATTAACCGTAACAGCACAGCCGCGGCCGTGGTGTTTTCGGGCGCACCCTCACCAGACCGGCCAGGCCTGGCCACTATGTGGGTGATTTTAGGACAACCGGTGAGTGGCGTGGCCATACCAGTTTGGCCCTATGCCGAAAGAGTACCCAAAGCGGCCTCGGCTCCAGGTCAGGAAACCTGTGCTCTCAATGCTTTTTCCAGGAAGCTCGTGGCCTATCTTTATCCTGACAGGAGAGGCCGAATGCCTCAGTACCTCAACGTGACCAGGTTGAGAACCTACGGCGGGGAAGGCGTGCTGGCCAAATTGTTCATGATAGAAAATCAGGTGCTGGAAAAAACTCAGGCTCAGCTCCTGGCCTGGGAAAAGAAAAAAGAAAGCCCCGAGCGGGTGGCTGAATTCCAGGAAAGCCTGGCTGACTTTGCCCTGCAGAGTTTAGGCAGTGAATTTCCTGATATTAAGTAAAAAAAAGATTAAGCAAATCGAATAAAACCAGATAAAGCGACCTAAAATTTTTTTGCTTACGGCCGGGCATTTT
>JBBIRN010000056.1:0-230 GCA_037441785.1 Candidatus Aminicenantota bacterium
TGGACCTCCGGCCTGATTATGGCTGTTCTGGCCTATTTTTTTGACCTGGCCAGAGTGGTATCCATCAGTTCTTTTTCTCTCCTCTTTTATTATTCTCTGGCCAACATCAGCGCTCTGCGGCTGGAAAAAAGGGCCAAAAAATATCCTGACGCGATACCCTGCCTGGGCCTTATTTTATGCCTGTGGATCGGTCTTTCACTGCTCTTTTCCAGGGCTTCAAATCTAACCAT
>JBBIRN010000056.1:240-10503 GCA_037441785.1 Candidatus Aminicenantota bacterium
CAGCCTCATCTTCTTCATAAAATCCAGAATCAAATAGCCTTCCTGTGTCTCTTTGGACCTTTTCCCGAATTCATAACTGACCGTTTTAATTGACTTTAAGGCGGGTTTCTGTTAAAAATTAATAAATGTGGAAGTGGCTTTTAACTAAAATCTTCGGGACCAAGAACGAACGGGACCTGAAAAAACTCCAGCCTTATGTTGCGGCCATAAACGCCCTTGAGCCGCAAATCCAGAAGCTGACCGATGCCCAGCTCCAGGCCAAAACGGCCGAATTCAAAGAAAAACTGCGCCAGGGCGCCACTCTTGATGACCTTCTGGTAGAGGCTTTTGCCGTGGTCCGGGAAGTTGCCCGGCGTACCGTCAGGATGCGTCATTTTGACGTCCAGCTCATGGGTGGTATTGTCCTGCACCAGGGAAAAATCGCCGAAATGAAAACCGGTGAAGGTAAAACCCTGGTGGCCACTCTGCCTGCTTACCTCAACGCCTTGGAAGGTAAGGGCGTTCATATCGTCACCGTTAACGATTACCTGGCCAAGCGTGATGCCGAATGGATGGGCCCCATCTACAAGTTTCTCGGTTTGAGCGTTGGTGTCATCCAGCATGAGATGGGAGATGCGGAGCGCAAGCAAGCCTACGCCGCAGACATCACCTACGGCACTAATAACGAATTCGGCTTTGATTACCTGCGGGACAACATGAAATTCCGCCTGGAAGATGTGGTGCAGCGGGAATTTAATTATGCCATCGTGGATGAGGTGGACAGCATCCTGATTGACGAAGCCAGAACGCCCCTCATCATCTCTGGTCCCACTCAGGAATCAACCCAGCTCTATTATAAAGTTGACAGATTTGTTCGCCGGTTGCAAAAAGATAAACACTTTACTCTGGATGAAAAAACCAGAACCGTGGCTTTAAACGAAAACGGTGTGGCTGAAGCGGAAAAGTACTTTGGTGTTCCCAACCTCTACGACCTTAACTACATGGACCTGGTACATGCTATTAACCAATCGCTTAAAGCTCACTTCTTGTTCAAGCGCGATGTGGATTACATGGTGAAAGATGGCCAGGTCATCATTGTAGATGAATTTACCGGCCGCCTGATGCCCGGACGGCGCTACAGCGATGGTCTGCATCAGGCCCTGGAAGCCAAAGAAGGCGTCAAGGTAGAAGAAGAATACCAGACCCTGGCTTCCATCACCTTCCAGAATTACTTCCGCATGTACAAAAAACTGGCTGGCATGACCGGGACGGCCGCCACCGAAGCCGCAGAATTCATGCACATCTACAAACTTGATGTGGTGGAAATTCCGACCAACAAGCCCCTGCGGCGCATTGAATACCCAGACGTGATTTACCGAACCGCCCGGGAAAAATGGAACGCCGTGGTGGAAGAAATTATTGAGCTAAATAAAATTGGCCGCCCGGTGCTGGTCGGTACCATCTCCATTGAAAAATCAGAAAAGTTGAGCGAAATGCTCAGAAAAAAGGGCATCAAGCACGTGGTGCTCAACGCCAAATACCACGAACTTGAAGCGCAAATAATCGCCCAGGCCGGAAGAATCGGAGCGGTGACCATTGCTACCAACATGGCTGGCCGTGGCGTGGATATTCTGCTGGGCGGTAACCCAGAGTTTCTGGCTAAAGAAGCTCTGAAAAAAGCCGGCCTGGACCCGGCTAAAGCCACCCCTGAACAATTCCAGAAAGCCTATGAAGAAGCTCTCAAAATAACCCAGGAAGAGCACGAAAAAGTCGTAGCTCTTGGCGGCCTTCACATCATCGGTACTGAACGACACGAATCAAGACGCATTGATAATCAGTTACGAGGTCGAGCTGGCCGCCAGGGAGACCCGGGTTCCTCACGTTTCTACCTCTCCCTAGAAGATGACCTTATGCGTATCTTCGGTTCAGACCGGCTCTCCGGTCTGATGTCCAGAATCGGCATGGCTGAAGGCGTGCCCATCCAGCATCCGATGGTCTCCAGAGCCATAGAGCGAGCCCAGAAGCAAGTGGAAGCTCAGAACTTCAGCATCAGAAAGCACCTGCTGGAATATGACGATGTCATGAACATGCAGCGCGAGACGATTTACCGTCAGCGCCGGGAAATACTGGAAGGCAAGGACCTCCGCGATTATTTCCTCAACCTGTTTGATTCCCTCCTCGAGTGGTACCTGGATCAGTACGCCAATAAAGATAAACATCCTGATGATTGGGATAGAGAAGCCCTGCAGCAGGCCCTGCATGCTCAGTTCTCCATCGACCTGAATCAGCTCAACCTTAAGTGGGATGAAATTACCTACGAAGAACTTTTCTCGGCCCTTTCTAACTACATCAGAGAAGTCTACGAACAGAAGGAAAAGCTTTTAGGACCAGAAAGAATGAGGGAGTTTGAACGGCTGATTCTCCTTCAGGTTATAGATGCCCGCTGGAAAGACCACCTGCTGGAAATGGATTATCTCAAGGAAGGCATTGGCCTTCGTGGTTACGGGCAGCGCGACCCGCTTATTGAATACAAAAAAGAAAGTTACGAAATGTTCCAGCAAATGCTGGACCGGATTGAAGAAGATGCCGTGCGTTATCTGTTCCTGATCCAGCCGGTGGTGGAAACGGAAATGCCCAGGCATAAAGAACAGCCCATCTACTACCAGAAACCAGCGCAGGCTGCGGCCGCTGCGGGTGGCGTCTACCTCAAGCAGGCTCGACCGCTCATCCCGGGCAAAAAGAAAAAACATTAACCCAACGAGGAGGATAAATATGCTGGAGGAAAAATTAAAAGAAGGTTTAACTTTTGATGATGTGCTTATCCTCCCGGCCAAATCTGATGTTCTGCCCACAGAAGCTGAGGTCACGACCTGGCTGACCAGAAACATCCAGATAAAAATTCCCATCCTCAGCGCGGCCATGGACACCGTCACCACCTCCCGCATGGCCATCTGTCTGGCCCAACAGGGCGGAATTGGCATCATCCATCGCAACATGTCTGTAGAAGCCCAGGCCGAAGAAGTGGACAAGGTTAAAAGGCACGAAAGCGGTATGATTGTGGAACCTATCACCCTGCGGCCGACGGATAAAATCCACCAGGCCATTGAATTGATGAAAAAATACAAGATCTCTGGCCTGCCCGTCACCGACGAAAACAACAAGCTGGTGGGTATCCTTACGAACCGGGATATTCGCTTTGAAAGCCGGCTGGACATACCTGTTTCAGAAGTAATGACCCGAGAGCTGGTGACCGTACCGGTTGGAACCCCGCTGGAAGAAGCAGAAAAACTTTTTCATAAGCATAAAGTGGAAAAAATCCTGATTGTTGATGAAAACTACCATCTGAAAGGTTTGATCACCTACAAGGATATTCTCAAGCGCATTCAATACCCGCTGGCTTCCAAAGATAAGCTGGGCCGGTTGAGAGTTGGGGCAGCCGTAGGTGTAGGTGCAGAAGTTATGGACCGGGTGGCCGCTCTGGTCAAGGCTGGCTGTGACGTAATTGTCGTGGACACCGCCCACGGCCATTCTCAAAGAGTTCTGGAGACGGTGAAAAAAATCAGGCAGGCTTACCCGGAAATTGACCTTATCGCCGGAAACATTGCCACCGCGGAAGCTGCCGAGGATTTAATCAAGCTGGGTGTAGATGCCGTCAAAGTGGGTATTGGCCCGGGCTCTATCTGCACCACCCGTGTCATTGCCGGAATTGGTGTTCCCCAGATTACAGCCATAGCCGATGTTTACAAAGTAACCAGCAAGCATAACATACCGCTGATTGCTGACGGCGGCATCAAGTATTCAGGTGACATCACCAAGGCCATAGCTGCTGGCGCTTCTTCGGTTATGCTGGGCAACCTGCTGGCCGGCACGGATGAGTCACCTGGCGAAGTTGTTATTTACCAGGGAAGGGCTTACAAGACCTACCGGGGCATGGGCTCCATTGAAGCCATGAAAGAAGGCAGCCGCGACCGCTACTTTCAGGATGCAGTATCAGAAACAACCAAGCTCGTGCCTGAAGGAATTGAGGGCCGGGTGCCATACAAAGGAAGTGCTGTCTCTATCATCCAGATGCTGGTCGGCGGCCTCAAAGCTGGTATGGGCTATGCAGGCTGCCGGACGATTGAAGAATTGCAGAAAAAAGCCAGGTTTATAAAAATCAGCACCGCTGCCCTGCGGGAAAGCCATGTGCATGACGTCATCATCACCAAGGAAGCTCCGAACTACCATCTGGAATAAGGATTATTCCCGGAAATTTCGGGCTGGATATCTGCCGCTACGGGGCTATATATAATATCCGTCGCCTGAAGAAATTAACCGCATTTCCCCTTTTCTAACTAGAAAAATAAGCAGAGGTTTGTTTAATTCTGGCTGCCTAAAATCCAGGTCGCTAAAGCTATCTGATGGTTCGTTAGAACCAGAATCATGCTGGATTTGTTTCAATCCCCTTCTATATTCACGCCATAAATCTATGATTTCTGGAAAAGAAAATTTGCCCCTGCTCCTACCGGGCCTCAACTCTTGACCATCTTTATCCGGTTGTTTTCATCCAGCAACACCACGCGGGGCCGGTGAAATTCAGCCTGCTCTTCAGTCAGACTGCAGTAAGAAGTAATGATGATGATATCGCCTTCCCGGGCTTTGTGGGCAGCAGCGCCGTAAACCCCGACGCGGCCAGAACCCGGTTTTTCCTTAATCAGGTAAGTGGCAAACCTTTCACCGTTAGTTACGTTGTAGACTTCTACTCTTTCAAATTCCTTCAGGCCGGCAGCATTCATTAATTCTTCATCCAAGCCCAGACTTCCTTCGTAATCAATCTCACTGTAAGTCACTCGCGCCCGATGAATTTTGGACTTAAGATAAGAAACGATCATTTTTCCAGACCTCCTGAAATTATCCGCAAATTATCAATCAACCTGGTCCGGCCGATAAAAACAGCCAGAGCAATTAGGGTGTTATCCTGGACCTGCTCCAGTGGTTCCAGGGTTCTCAGGTCAACTATTTCCACGTAATCAACCCGGGCCCGCGGTTCCTGCTGAATAAGCTCCAGCATTCTGTTTTTTATCACTTCTGCCCTCTTTTCCCCGCTTTTTATAAGTTCGGCCGCCAGGTCCAGGCTGCGGCTTAAAACCAGAGCCGCTTTTCTTTCTTCCGGACTAAGGTAAGTATTTCTTGAGCTTAAAGCCAGTCCGTCATCATCTCTGACCAGAGGGAGCGGCACAATTTTTACCGGCAGGTTAAGGTCTTCTACCATTTTTTGCAGGATGATAACCTGCTGGGCATCCTTCCAGCCAAAGAAAGCTTCCTCGGGCTGAACAATGTTGAAAAGCTTAAGCACCACCGTACACACTCCCCGGAAATGACCTGGCCGGGAACGACCGCACAACCGGTCCTGCAGGTCTTTTACTTCCACGTAAGTTTTATATCCTTCGGGATACATAACTTCTACGGAAGGATAAAAGATTAAATCCACACCTTCTTTTGATAAAAGCTCCCGGTCACGGTCAAAATCACGCGGATAAACCTGATAATCTTCATTCGGCCCAAACTGCGTGGGGTTGACAAAAATAGAAACCACCACCCGGTCAGTCTGTTTCCTGGCTTCCCGCACCAGGTTCAAATGCCCTTCATGGAGATAGCCCATGGTTGGCACAAAGCCAACTTTTAACCCGCTCTTTTTCCAGTCCCGGACTTTCCGTTTTACTTCCTCAATGGTTCTGGCTATTTCCATTTTTGTTGTCCTTTTTAATTTTTTTTTCCGGTTTCCTCTTTCGGTCCTGTTCTCCAAGGAAAAATAAAACAGCCGCTTCTGTTTATTTTCTCTTCGCTTCTATTTATTTTCTCTTTCGCTTTGGGGTCTCGGACCCTTCTTTCAACACTTTATTTTTAATTTTCCTGGCCAGGCCAGCTTTTTCAGGCTTTAAATGATAGCAGTGCTGGTCTTCGGGGTAAAGACCGGTCCGCACTTCCTCCAGGTACTGAGAAACAGCCTGGTTTATCTGCTGACCGAGTTCTGCATACTTTTTGACGAACCTGGGCAGATAACCGCTAGTTAAACCAAGCATATCATTGACCACCAGTATCTGTCCATCACAATCAGGACCAGCCCCGATGCCAATGGTCGGAATTTTCACCGCCGAAGTTATTTCCCGAGCTAACTCTGCTGGAATTGATTCCAGCACCAGAGCAAAAGCACCGGCTTTTTCCAAGGCCAGAGCTCCACGGAAAATGGCTTCTGCTTTTTCTTCCTCTGTGCCCTGGACTTTAAAACCTCCCAGCCGCCTGACGGATTGGGGAGTAAGGCCCACGTGTCCCATGACCGGAATTTCGGCCTCAGTCAGTGCTTCTACCAGTTGAACTCGCTGGGGGGTAGCACCCTCCAGTTTAACTCCATCAGCCCCGGCCTCTTTAATAAACCTGGCGGCGTTGGCCACTGAATCTTTTAATGAAAGATGGAAGGAAAGGTAGGGCATATCACCAATGACCATAGCTCTTTTTCTGGCCCGGACTACAGCTCTGGTGTGATGGATCATCTCCTCCATAGTCACGGGCAGGGTGTTTTCGTAGCCGAGAACGACCATGCCCAGGGAATCCCCCACCAGAATAATATCAACCCCGGCCTCATCAAGAAGTCTGGCTACCGGATAATCATAGGCCGTGAGGGCAGTTATTTTTTGCTTTTGTTTTTTAAGCTCCTGCAAATAACAGACGGTCACCCGTTCGGTTGGCGTTTGCGTCATAGTATCTCCTTTCTTTCTCCCCTGCCCTTTCGGGCTCAGGGTAAAGCACCTCTTCGCTTAAAGGCTGGCTCTGAGTCTCAGGGTGGCCATCCACCTCTGAGCTCGCCTACAATTCTATCACTTTTTCACTTATTTTGCTTTAAAACTTTGCGGGACATAAAAAAGAGTGCCCCGGGTCATCTGTTTTATCTGTTCTATGATTTCCCAGACCTGTTCGTCCTGAGAAAAATCCAGTTCGTCAGCCTTAATGACCAGCAAGGGCGTTGATTTGTAGTTAAAAAAGAAATAGTCATAAGCCTCAATTAAATCTTCCAGGTATTTTTCGGAAATGTTTTTCTCCGTGGGGTCACCTTCTTTTTCAATTCTCCGGATAAGAGTTTTCAGAGATATCTGCAGGTAAATGACCAGATCCGGCCGTGGCACGCGCTCAGCCAGGATACCGTATATTCTTTCATAGACCATTAACTCATCATCCGTTAGCGTCTGGTAGGCATATATTTTATCTTTTTCGAACAGGTAATCGCAGATAACCCTTTCTACAAACAGGTCACGCTGGAGAAGTCTGGACTGCTGATGGTACCTGTTGGCCAGAAAAATTAACTGCGCCAAGAAGGCCGCCCCTTCTTTTTCCTGGTAAAAATCTTTCAGGTAGGGGTTGCCGGTCTGGTCCAGAACTAATTGTCCCCCGATTTTCTGACTCAGTAAGTGGGCCAGGAGAGTTTTCCTGGACTTGAAAACCCCTTCAATGGCTATGTGTCGGAAATTTATCTCTCCGGCTATTTTCATCTTCAGTAATGACCGCTCCTCAAGATTCGGGCTTACGAACTGGAGACGGAGGAATCACCAGCCAGGCAATCAGGTAAAAAAGAGTCATGGGCAGTAAAGCTGTCATCAGGGCCAGACCCACAAAGATCAGGCGGACGAGAGAAACATCCAGGTCAAAATACTCAGCCAGCCCGGCACAAACGCCGCCTAACATTTTCTGTTGAGCTGACCTGTACAATTTTTTAGCCATTTACCCTCTCCATTTCTTCTTTTATTTTACTCAAAAAACAGGTCTTTACAAGACAATAATTTTCTTAGCCGAATTCAGTCCACCAAAGCGGCCTCCAAGCCTAAAATCTGGCTACAAAGTCTTATTGTTTCCGCCCGCTTAACCCTGTTTTTTGTTGACTAAAATTCCGGATTATGTTATCCGTAATGTCTAATATTAAACGGGAGGTAGAAATATGTATGGCTGGACAGGAAATATTTTAAGAATTAACCTGACAAACCGCACTCATAAAGTTGAACACTTTGGTGAAGACTTTGCTCACAAATGGGTCGGCGGACGTGGCTTTGCTCTGAAGATTCTCTGGGATGAATTAAAGCCTGGCATTGACCCGCTGGGCCCGGAAAACAAACTGATTGTTACCGTGGGGCCAATTGCTGGTATCCCGGCTCCCAACACCGGGAAAACGGTGGTAGCCGCCAAATCTCCTTTAACCGGCGGTTATGGCGACGGCAACCTGGGCACCAGAGTCACCGAGCAGATGAGAAAAGCCGGTTATGACATTATTATTTTTGAAGGACAGGCAGATAAGCCCATTTATGTTTACATAGAAGACGAAAAAGTCCAATACCTGCCGGCTGATGAAATCTGGGGAAAGGGCACCTATGAGGCTCAGAACTGGCTTTACAAGAAATACGGAAAAGGTGCTGGCGTTCTGGTCATCGGTCAGGGTGGTGAAAATCTCAACCTCTACTCTATGATCCGCAGCCTTGAAGGTAGAGCTGGTGGCCGCCCTGGTATTGGTGCGGTTATGGGTTCTAAGAAATTAAAGGCCATTGTTATCAAAGGCTCAAAACCCATTCCCGTGGCTGACCCGGAAGGAATGAAAAAGCTCGGTCTGGAAGATTTGAAAAAAGTCGGAGAAATTGACAAGAAAACCGGCTGGTCCATTCAGGGTACCACTGGAGTACTGGCCTGGTGTAATGAAGTGGCGGCCCTGCCGGTCCATAACATGAGAAAAACTCATCATCCAGAGGCCTGGAAAATTGACGGCGAAAGACTCAACAACGCTCGCGTGGCCACTTACGGCTGCCCCAACTGCACTATGCGCTGCGGCATTACCATTCTGGACCATGAAGGACGGGAATCAGAGCTTGATTACGAAAACATCGGCATGCTGGGCAGCAACCTTGATATCTTTGAACTGGACCAGGTAGCTTCTCTGAATTACCTCTGCGATGATTATGGTCTGGATACCATCTCCGCCGGAGCAGTGTTAGCTTTCTACGCTGATGCCATTGAGCAGGGCGCCATAAAAGGCGATTTTCGTTTTGGTGATGCTGAGATGGCCAAAAAATTGCTGGGTATGGCCGCCAGACGAGAAGGAGAAGTAGGCAACCTGCTGGCGGATGGCACGATGAGAATGGCCAGAAAAATCGGCCATGGCTCTGAAGCTTACGCTATGCATGTCAAGGGACTAGAAATTTCTGCCTACAACTGCAAGTTCATCCCCGGTATGGCCCTGGCTTTTGGTACCAGCCCGATTGGTGCTCACCATAAAGAGAGCTGGGTCATTACCTTTGAGCTAAAACAGAGCCAGCGCGACTCCTACGGGCCGGAAAAAGCAGCCAAGGTCATTGAACTGCAGAGAATCCGTGGTGGGCTGTTTGAATTCATCGTGGCCTGCCGTTTCCCCTGGATAGAGCTGGGCTGGCCGGTGGAAAATTATGCCGTCTATTTCAACAAGGTTACGGGGCTAAACTGGACTGTTGATGATTTCTGGAAAGTAGCTGACCGTATTTACGCCTTGATGAAGTTCTTCTGGGTCCGGGAATTTCCGGATTGGGACAGAACCAGAGATTATCCACCGATGGTCTGGTTTGACCCGAGCAACGCTGACCAGGATGGTCCGATTGCCGGGAAAGTCCTGGAGTTAGACAAATACAACGAGCTGCTGGACCATTATTACCAGCAGAGAGGCTGGGATAAACGCGGCATTCCCACCAGGAAAACAGCCGAAGCTCTGGACCTTAAAGAAGAAGCAGCTGAAGTAGAAAAATTCACCAAGCTGGAATAGAACTGGCTCAGATTTTAGCTGGAAAAGTAAAATAAACTGCCAAAAACCAGTGGCGAGATAAATTGGTGAGGGGAAAGTTCTGTTTTTAAAAAAATAAAAAAGAGCCGGATTTAAAAGGAAACTGCTTCAGGCTTAATTTTTCAAGTGCTGTTGCCGTTTAAAACTTTCACTTGCTTAGAATTTTTCATGTAAGCAAAAGCAAAAAAGAAATAGTAGAAGATTTTTACCTGATTTTAGATAGAAAAAGCCCCGCCTTTCTTTGCCCAATGCCGCAAACTGCGGAGGTTGCTGATAATTGATGGCTAAAAGGATGGTCAGGTTTTTTTGTTTTTTATTTGCTCTGCAAAATTTAGCAGCAGAGGCTGAAAAAATTTTGCCCGATTCTTTTATTCTCGGTGGCCAGCTCGGTTGTTTTTTAAAATCTAAAAACTTAGAGCTCCAGCCCAAATTAAGAAAAAATGGTTTTTTAGCCAAAAGCC
>JBBIRN010000056.1:10513-10794 GCA_037441785.1 Candidatus Aminicenantota bacterium
GTCAGGGAAAAATAAAAATAGTATAATATAAGTGGATTTTTATTTTCCATTTCTCCGAAAAGAATAAAGGAATGATTTGAAGTTCGGGAGATGGAGATGAGCAAGCAGAACATAAAAATAACCGTAAAGCTTATCGGACCGCTGACCAATCAGGTTGGTTTTTCTGAAAAAATGGTTGAGATGCCAGAAGGTGCGACTGTAGAAAAACTGCTTTCTACTCTGCCGCTGGACCCAAATCGGCCGAAAATTATCACCCGTAACGGACAGGCTGTAGCACCAGG
>JBBIRN010000057.1:0-2485 GCA_037441785.1 Candidatus Aminicenantota bacterium
TGGAGACCTGGCTTCTCTTTACGATTCCATCGTCATACCTGACCATTACAGTCTGGACCTGATTATCAACGGCCACAAGAAAGGAACTATGCCACCTGAATTCGTCGGTGGTTTGACCACTACTGGCCTAAATAACCTCCGGGAATTTGTCAGACAGGGCGGGACTTTAATCCTTCTCAACAGCACCTGTAATCTGGCTTCGGGAGAATTCAAGGCTCCCGTGCGCAACGTCCTGGAAAAAGCCAGGAGAGAAGAATTTAATTGTTCTGGCTCCATCCTTCTGGCGGAATTTGACACCAGCCACCCGGTGGCTTTTGGTCTGGATAAAAAGCAGCCCATAGTTTTTGCTGAAAGCTGTGCTTTTGATGTTTTCCCCTCTTTTGACCAGAAAAAAGGGCCGCGAGTCGTGGCTAAATACGCCGGAGAAAACCTGCTGCTTAGCGGGTGGATTCATGGAGAACACTTAATCCAGCAAAAAGCAGCCGTGGTGGACATCCCCCAGGAAAAAGGCCGGCTGATTCTCCTTGGTTTTCCGGTTCAGTTCCGCGGTCAGCCGCGCGGGACTTTTAAGCTGCTGTTTAATTCTCTGCTTTACGGAACAGTCAGAGAGTAAACTTCAGGCCACTCTGGGCCGCCGCTGGCTTAGGCTGGGCCAGATGAGCTAAGAAAAATTGGAAAACGGAAAAATAAAAAGCTGACGGGTATAATTCTATCTTTATCTTTTTCTCTTTCTGAAAATTTACTCCGCCTGACCGTTGGAAAGCAGGATGGTCTGCGGCCCGGCTATCAGATAGCCACCTGGGCGGCTGAAGGCTCGCTGACCTTTCTGACCTCAGCCTGGTCTCCAGTCTGCTGGGCCAGGGCAGAAATTGGCTGGTGAAGAAGGGGATGGATAAAATCAGGAGCTATCTCCGCTAAGGGAATCATGACAAAATTGCGAAAGCTCATCCGGGGATGGGGAATGATGAGCTTTTGCGTCTGAACAACATTTTTTTCTGCCAGCAGTATATCTATATCAATTGTTCTCGGGCCTTTGTCTACGGTGGGTTTTCTTTTCATCCTGAGCTCAATGTCTTTGACCAGAGCCAGCATGGTCATGGGGTTCAGACGGGCTTCTACTTCCAACACCTGGTTGTAAAACCAGGGCTGTTCGGTGTAATCAACCGGCTCGGTTTCATAAATGGAAGATTCTTTGATAATCTTCACCCCTGCTTTTTGCAGCAGACGTCTGGCTTCAGAAAGGTGACGCCGGCGGTCACCCAGGTTGCTGCCGAGTGATAGGTAATATCTCATCTTTAGCCTTAAATATTAGCACCTGATTTTTAAATTTCAATAGCCGGAGCAAAAAATATTTTATTTTTTTATTTTCCGGAAAAAGCCGGGCCGTAGATTATTTTCCCCGGCTTTTCTCCAGTGTACTTTCCATCTTTCCAGACTACCCGACCGTTGACCAGAACATAGACTATCCCCCGACTGTGCTGATGTGGATTCTGAAAAGTGGCCAGGTCCGAAACCGTTTCCGGGTCAAAAACCGTCAGGTCAGCGTACATGCCTTCCCGGATAAGTCCCCGGTCTTTCAGCCTGATAGTCTGAGCAGGGAGAGAAGTCATTTTCCTGATGGCTTCCTCCAGGCTGAGAACCCGGCGGTTTCTCACGTACTCGCCGAGAACTCGTGGGAAAGTCCCGTAACTTCTCGGGTGCGGGTGGCCCTTCCCCATCTCCTGCAGGCTGCCGTCCGAACCAATCATGGTGTAAGGAAGCTTCATAAGGGCCTCTACGTCCTTCTCATCCATCTGGAAAAAAATGGCCGAGGCATCACCTTCTTTGACGATTTTAATAATCAAATCAGCTCCGTTTTCCGGGGTAGGTTCCTGCCCCTCACTTTCCAGAATTTGCCTCAGGGTTTTGCCCTCGTAGTCAGGAAACTTAGAGCTGCGAGCAATGATGATGGCCGACAGCTTATCAAGGTCGCGGCTGGAAGTTAAACGATTTTTGATGATGGTCTCCTTAACCCTCTGGTAAATTTCCGGGTTGTTCATCCTTTCCAGGAACTTCTCTCTTCCACCGGCAAAAACATCCTGGGGAAAACTGCTGGTAAAACCAGAACTGGTAGCGGTGTAGGGATATTCGTCCAGCGTTACTTCCACGCCACGGGCTCTGGCTTCCTCTACCGGGCCGGTTATCAAATCTATCTGATTCCAGACGTCCTCATCGGCCAGTTTGATGTGGGAGATTTCCACCGGTATACCATTCTTTTCGCCGATGGTAATGCTTTCTTCCACCGCTTGTTTGATTTTTTTGCCCTGGTTGCGCATGTGGGTGGCATAGAAACCACCTGTCTCGCGCAACACCGAAGCCAGTTCAACCAGCTCTTCGGTGGTGGAATAGGTTCCCGGCAAGTAAGCCAGCCCGGTGGAAAAGCCCAGGGCCCCGGCTTTCATTTCCATCCGCAGAAGGTCTTTCATTTTGGTCATTTCTTCTGCAC
>JBBIRN010000057.1:2517-10656 GCA_037441785.1 Candidatus Aminicenantota bacterium
GCACTCGGTGGAGACATTTTCATTCCCATTACTTTTTCTCTGATGGTGTTATGCCCGGCCAGGGAGCCAAAATTGCAGGCCAGGCCCTGTTTTTCCAGCCTGGCAAACAACTGAGCCAGAGGAAATTCATGGCCGCCACAATTGCCGCCGATGAGTGTGGTCACACCCTGAGAAAGGTAGTTTTCACAGCCAGGCAGTTGCAGAATGTTTTCGTCGGCATGAGTATGAATATCAATAAAACCAGGAGCCACCACCAGCCCTCTGGCCTCTACAACTTCTCTGGCTTCTTGCGGGCTAATCTTTCTTTTTATGGCCACAATCTTTCCGTCTTTTATCCCGATATCGGCCCTGAACCAGGGGTTACCGCTGCCATCCACCACCCGGCCGTTAATCACGGCCAAGTCAAATTTTTTTTCCGACAGGCGGCAGCTGGAAAACAGCAGGCCCAAAACAACCAGCAAAAAAACCAGCCTGGCACCTGATTTTAAAAAACTGCGTTTCATGGCTAATGACCTCTCCTTCTTTTGTTACCTTAAATATTCTGAAACCAGAATAAAAATAAAGTCAACCGGAAAGTTGATTTGTCCGGCTATTTTTATTAATATTTAAACTTAAAATCATGGATACTAACTGTAATCCTGACTGTTGCCCTTCCTACTTTAACCACCACTCCGAATTTACCTTCATAAAATTAATTCCCGCGGGAGGCTTTAATCATGAAAATCATCTATCTGGACAACGGCGCCACTTCTTACCCGAAGCCAGAGGAGGTCTATCAATTCATGGATTATTTCTACCGGAATTACGGGGTGAACCCAGGCCGCTCCGGTTATGACCTCTGTCTGGAAGCCGGCGAAATGGTAGAAAACACCCGTCGGATGTTGACTGAATTCTTTAACGGTCCGGACCCGAACCGTCTGTGCTTTACCTACAACTCCACTGATGCCCTGAACCTGGCCATTTTTGGCCTGCTGGAACCAGGCGACCATGCGATCACGACCACCATTGAACATAACTCTGTTCTCCGCCCCCTCTATCATCTTTCGCTGGAAGGTGTGGAAGTGGACTATGTGCCGTTCAACCAGCGGGGGTTTGTGGACCCGGACGACATAAAAAAGAAAATCAAAAAGAACACCAAAGTGGTGGTGGTAAACCACGCCAGCAACGTGATTGGCACTGTCCAGCCCGTAAAAGAAATCGGACGTATTTGCCGGGAACATGGCCTGATTTTTGTGATTGATGCTTCACAGTCAGCCGGTAAAGTGCCCATTGACATGAAGGACATGAACATAGACGTGGTCTGTTTTACCGGGCATAAGTCTTTGCTTGGTCCAACTGGTATTGGCGGGCTGTGCGTGGGAGAAAACGTCAACATCAAGATAAAAAGAGCCGGTGGGACTGGCGTCCGTTCGGCTCAGAGAACCCACCTGGAAGAATACCCATACCGCCTGGAGTACGGCACCCCTAACGTCATGGGCATTGCCGGGCTTCATGCCGGACTAAAATGGATACAGGAAAAAGGACTGGAAAACATTCACCATCAGGAGATGAAGCTTACGGAAATGCTGGTCAATGGTCTGAAAGAGATAGAGGGAGTAACACTCTACTGCCAGGATGACCTTAAGGACCACATCAGTGTTATGGCTTTTAACGTGGATGGAATGGAAGCCCAGGATGTGGGCATTATGCTTGACGCTGATTACAACATCGCTTGCCGCACTGGCCTGCACTGTGCTCCCCTGGTGCACGAGCAGCTGGGAACCGATAAAATAAAAGGCGCGGTTCGTTTTGGCATCGGTCCGTTTAACACGGAAGAACACATCAAAACCGCGGTAGAAGCGGTTAAGGAAATTGTGGAATTCAACAGGAAAAGAAAGAGCTGAGGGTAAGCTGAGTCAGAGATATAATATCCGGGAAAATAGCTTTTGGCCATTTAAAGAAGTCAGCCGGAGCAGATTAATTTTTAAAAAATCATTCAGCCGGCCGGGAAAAAGCCAGCTTCTCGTGGCTGTCAGCTTGCAAGTAATAATTTCTCAAATTTCTCAAACGCAGCCGTCAGGCTTGGGCAGTCCCGCCACCTTACAGGCCCCCTTAGCGGGACCGGAAGGAAAAAGTTCGTAGATGTGCTTGAGAGAAATTCCGGTTTCAGCCACCATTTTCCTGATCATCGGAGCCTGGCCCTTCTGCAGGTAATAATTTCTGATGTAATTAACCACTTTCCAGTGCTCTTCCGTCATCTGCTCAATGCCTTCTGCCTGTCTGGCTATAAATTGAGCCAGTTCTTCATCCCAGGCTTCCGGAGTCTTTAAAAAACCGTCTTCGTTGAGTTCCAGCTTTTTGCCTTTAAATTCCAGTTCAGCCATTTTTTGCCTCTTAAGATAAAAATCAAAAGATAAATTAAGCTAAATTTTCAGGAATAATTATAGACCAAAACCGCGGCCAAATCTATCAGGCCTGACGCGGCAGCCAGACAGTAAAAGTGGAGCCCACACCCGGGGCGCTTTTCACCTGAATTTTACCCTGGTGCAGCTGGACAATGTGCTTGACAATGGCCAGGCCTAGTCCTGTCCCACCGGTCTTTCGGGAGCGAGATTTGTCTACCACGTAAAACCTTTCAAAAATGCGAGATAAATGTTCTTCAGGAATGCCCAGCCCGGTATCTTCTACCTCCAACACCAGGCCATCCTGTCTTTCTTTCACCCGGACCGTGATGCTTCCTTTTTCAGTGTACCTGAGGGCATTATCCACCAGGTTTAAAACCAGCTGCTCCATCTGAAAGCGGTCGGCCGTCAGGGTGGTGTGGCCCTCAATTTCCAGTTTCAGGTCCAGACCTTTTTCCCTGGCTTTTTTTTCATAATTAGCCATCATTTCTTTGACTATTTCTGCCAGGTCGACTTGTTCTTTTTGCAGGAGGGTCTCTTTTTCTTCCAGCTCCGACAGATGACTCAGGTCTTCTACCAGCCTGACCAGTCTTTCTGTATTTCTTTTTATGATTGACAGATAATGTCTGGCTTCTTCTTTTAACTCTTCTTCTTCCAGAGTTTCAACAAAGCCGTTTATAGCAGTAAGCGGCGTTTTTAATTCATGCACCAGGTTGGCCATGAATTCTTTTTTCTGCCGGGCCAAGTTTTTAACTTCCGTTATATCCCGGAAATTGATTAAATAACGGCGGCGATTGGCCAGCCAGATAGCCTGACATTTGTAAAAGCGACCGGCTATTTCAATTTCCTGAGCAAAACTTTCACCTTTTTGCCTGGCTTCTTCCACCCCTTTTATCAGGCTCGGACAGCGCAGGGTTTCCCAGAAAAATTCTCCGCTCGCCTCAAGCTGCGGTAACATTTTTCTTAAAGCCGGGTTAGTAAGCAGTATTTTCCCGTTTTCTTCCACTACCAGCCAGCCTTCCTCGGTAGCAGTGAACAAGCTGTTCAGTATTTCCTTCTCTTCTATCTCCGCCGAAGCTCTTTTTTGCACTTCTTTAATCAGAGCTTCCAGTTCTCCGGCCAGAGGGCCGAGCGCTTCATGAAGAGAATGCCTGATGACTGTATCTTCCCCGCTTCTGGCCTTCTCCACCACCCTAGTAATTTCTTCTATCGGTTTTAAGCTCATTCTCAGCCAGAAATAAGCCAGAACCCAACCCAGCACTATGATGACCAGCAGACCAACCAGAAAAGAATTCCTCAGGCTCCGGTAAGGCAAGAAGGCTAAATCCAGAAAGCGGCTGACCCGCAGCACGCCTATTATCTCCCCTTCCCGTCTCACAGGAACAGCCACGTAAATGAGCTTTTTTCTGAGAGTATCGCTGAAACGGATGGACCAGGCCTTCTCCCCTTTTAAAGCCGCATCAACTTCTGGCCGGTAGCGATGGCTTTCCAGCTCGCGGGGCTCTTTTTCGGTGTCAAAAACCACCGTGCCATCAGGCTTGATAAGAGAAACCCGCGTCTGAGACAGACGGGCCTGAATTCTCAAAACTTCATGCAAGCCAACTTCTTCCAGGCTGGAGTACGTCCTGGTAGCTTCCAGACCCATGGCCAGAGCCAGTTCTGAAAGTTCCTCCACCTGTTCTTCTGTCCTGGCTTTTTTGGCTAAATTAAGGGCCAGAAAATAGAAAGCCAGGCTCAGCAATAAAATCAAAGCCCAGACGGGAAATAAATTTTTTAAAAAGAATTTCCTGTTTTTCATAACCTTTTTCTCTTAATCTTTCCGATGATTTCTGGTGTGTCAAGATTATAAACTTTTTTAGAAAAAACAAAAAGTTTTTCTGTTTTTCTTTATGTGCTAAAATTTTTTTGGAGGAGGTGAAGTGATGGACAAAATCCTGATAGCTCTGTTTGTTCTAACTTTAGGACTGGCCCCGCTCCTGGCTTCTGGCCAGAAACACGAAGAAGATACTTTTCCTACCTCGGGTGGCGAATTGAAAATTACTTTTCTGGGCCACGCTTCTTTGATGTTTACCTACCGCAACTTGGTCATCCACGTAGACCCGGTCAGCAGTGAAGCTGATTACCGGCAGCTGCCCAAAGCCGACCTGGTGCTCATCACGCACGAACATTTTGACCACTGCGACCCTGAGGCCCTGAAGCTAATTCGCCAAGAATCTACCGTCATAGTTGGCTCCGCTTCCTGTTCTTCCAAAGTGCCGGGGTTAAAAGTTCTTAAAAACGGAGAAAAATACTCGGTCTACGGGCTGGACATTGAAGCGGTTCCAGCCTACAACCTCAAGCACAAGAGACCAGACGGCCAGCCATTCCACCCGAAAGGAGTGGGCAATGGTTATGTCATTTCTTTTGGTGATAAGAAGGTTTATGTGGCTGGAGATACAGAGAACATCCCGGAAATGAAGAATCTCAAGAACATTGATATTGCTTTTCTGCCGATGAACCTGCCCTACACCATGACCCCGGAAATGGTGGCCGAAGCTGCCCGCTGGTTTAAGCCCAGGATACTCTATCCCTATCATTATGGAGAAACTGATACTTCACGCCTGGTAGCTCTGCTGAAAGATGTCCCGGAAATTGAAGTGCGTATCAGGCAGATGAAGTAAGCCGGAAAAAATTTTGCCGCAGATAAATTAATACTCAGAACAAAAAGAGCCGCGAGGAGAAAAGAATAAAAATTTGAAAATGGTGGCTTATCGCTTCTGTCAGAAGAAGAAAGGAAAGCTGTCCAGAGAAAATTAGCCGCAAAAATCAACCAATTAATAAACTTCATAAAATTTAAATTTTTTGTTCAGCAGCTTGATAACATCCATCAACCACAGGGAAAGCGAAGAAAGAGCAAAAACCATTATCCAGTCAAAAGCAGTCAGGTTCTGCGTTTTAAAAATCTTCTGCAGGAAAGGAAGGTAAATCACAGAAAGTTGAAGCATCAAGGAAACCAGGATGGCCCAGATTAACTTCAGGTTAGAAAAGAATCCCAGCTCAAAGATTGACTTCATCTGGCTGCGGCTGTTCAGGGCATGAAACAGCTGTGAAACAGAAAGGACTATAAAAGCCGCGGTCCGGGCTCTAACAATTCCTTCCTTTTCCACGTTCAGAACGTAAAAATAAGCGGTCAGGGTGCACAGAGCTATCAACATTCCCTGAAAAATCATAAGCACAGCTCTGTGCCTGTCAACAATAGGTTCGTCCGGTTTTCGCGGCGGCCTGCTCATTATATCTTTGTCCGGCGGGTCAAAGCCCAGACCCAGAGCCGGCAGTCCATCAGTTACCAGGTTAACCCACAGGATTTGAATGGGTAAAAGCGGCACCGGCCAGCCAAAAAGCGAAGCCAGGAACATGACCATGATTTCGCCCAGGTTGCAGGAAAGCAGATAATGAACGAATTTTTTGATGTTGTCATAAATGGCCCGACCCTCTTCCACCGCGGCCACGATGGAAGCGAAATTGTCATCGGTGATGACCATATCCGAGACTTCTTTGGTTACGTCAGTTCCTGTTATCCCCATGGCCACCCCGATGTCTGCTTCTTTTACCGCCGGAGCATCGTTTACCCCATCTCCAGTCATGGCCACCACTTCGCCCTTTTTCTTCCAGGCTCTGACGATTTTGAGCTTGTGTTCTGGCGAGACCCGGGCATAAACCTGGATGCGGCTCACCTTTTCTTCAAATTCCTCTGGAGTCATCTCATCAAGCTCTTCTCCGCTGACAGCCTCGGCCCCTTCCTCCAGCATACCCAGTTCCTTAGCAATGGCTACGGCCGTAACTTTATGGTCGCCCGTAATCATCACCGGTTTTATGCCTGCCCGGCGGCAGGCGGCCACGGCCGCCACAGCTTCAGCCCGCGGGGGGTCAATCATGGCCAGAAGCCCGACAAACACCAGGTCCTTCTCTATTTCTGAAGCTTCCAGTTTTTCTGGCAGGGCAGGAAATTTTCGGTAGGCACAGCCGAGCACCCGCAAAGCCCGGGAAGCTAAAGATTCGTTTATCTCCAAAATCTTTTTCACCTCTTCAGAGGTAATCGGTCTTTCCTGTGCGGATTCATATATGGCGGAACAATTTTTAAGCAAAACATCCGGAGCTCCCTTCACATAGGCTATAACCTGGCCATCATGCTGCCGGAGCATGGTCATCATTTTTCTTTCCGAATCAAAGGGGATTTCTTCAAGCAGCGGCTCTTTTTCTTCCAGGTTTTCTTTGCGCAAGCCGGCCTTATAACCCAGAGTTAAAAGTGCTCCTTCGGTGGGGTCGCCCACCACCCTGAATTTTCCAGAAGCTTCTACCAGAGAAGCAGAGTTGCAGAGAAGCCCGCAGACCAGGGCCTGATAAAGCCCGGGGAAGGCGGATGGGTCCACTTTTTGTTCGTGGAGCAAAAACTCACCTACCGGTTCGTAGCCACTGCCGGTGACCGCAAACAACTGGCCGTCGGCATAGATGTACTTTACGGTCATCTCATTCCTGGTCAGGGTGCCTGTTTTATCAGAGCAGATGACGGTGGCCGCCCCCAGAGTTTCTACTGAGGGTAATTTTCTGATCAGAGCATGTCTTTTCACCATGCGCTGTACACCCAGAGCCAGGGCAATGGTCACCACCGCCGGAAGTCCTTCAGGAATAGCAGCCACAGCCAGGCTTACGGCCGTGAGAAACACCTCCACCAGTTTCCCACCCCGCAGCCATTCCAGGACAAAAATCAAGCCCACCAGGAAAAAGCACAGGTAGACAATCCAGCGACCGAATTGTTCGAGTTTCCTTTGTAAGGGTGTGGTTTCAATCAGGATTTCCTGAATCATTCTGGCGATCCGGCCGAGTTCAGTGTTCATGCCGGTACCCACCACCAGCACCCGGGCTTTCCCCGAAGAAACCGAGGTCCCGGCATAAACCATGTTGGCCCGGTCAGCCAGTGGTACCTCTTCCTCCTCCAGCTGGGCTACGGTTTTGAACACCGGAGTGGATTCACCCGTCAGGGTAGCTTCGTGCACCGAGAAGTTCGGGGTATGATAAACAATCCTGGCGTCAGCGGGAATATGGTCCCCAGCCTCAAGTTCCAGCAGGTCGCCAGGAACAATTTCCTTGGCCGGGACAGCTTTTAGCTCCCCATCCCTGATGACTTTGGCGGAAGGAGCAGCCATTTTTTTCAGGGCCAGGAGAGCTTTCTCCGCCCGGAACTCCTGGATAAAACCCAGGATGGAGTTCAGCAGGACAATGCCGATAATAGCCAGGGCATCTACCCATTCACCCAGAAACCCGGAAACAATGGCCGCACCGATAAGCACCCAGATGAGAAAAGACTTAAACTGGTCCAGGAAGACCTTAACCGGTGAACGGCCCGGAGCTTCCTGAAGCTGATTGTAACCATGCTGAGAAAGCCGGCGAGCCGCTTCCGCAGAAGTAAGTCCCTTTGTCAGGTCCGATTCAAGGCTGGAGGCTACTTCCTCCGGTGACATTACCCAGTAGGTAAACCCTGGCTTTTTATCTTCAACCATGATAACCTCGTCTAGCTATAAAATGATGATGTTTTAGATTTTTGATTATACCATTTTGTCCAGAAAAACTGGATAGAAAAATTTTTCAGGGATAATATCCTTCAAGGCTTTTTTACCATAAATAAGTGTCTGAATGAGTATCACTATATCAAATGATAGCCAGACATAGTCAACATATAGTTGTGGTGGCTGATGTGGTAGAATAAAAGAAAAAATAAATT